>JADFOF010000001.1 GCA_022563015.1 Planctomycetota bacterium | reverse complement strand
CTCCGTGCCTGATGCCTCCACCTTTTCCCATTGCCGATTGCCCATCGCCGATTGCCTATTGCCCATTGCCCAATCCCCAGTGCCTTCTCGACCGTCTTCTCCCCGAATCGCCCCGGCGCTACCATGCCCACCCATGGCCCGAAGCCGCACGATTGACACGCTCTCACCCGGAGAAATCGAGCTTGCCTGTGACGCTGCCCAGCGGGTGGTCGAGACTCATCGCCGCCTGTCGAAGTTCCTCGAACCGGGTCAGACGCTGGCGCACGTCGATGCGTTCGTGGCCCGCACGCTCGAGGATTTGCGGTGCCGATCGTGTTTCCGCGGGTACAGAACGTCCAAGTCGCCCCCGTTTCCCAGCCACGCCTGCCTGTCGCTCAACGACTGCGTGGTCCACGGGACAGCGGGGTATCACACCGAGCCTTTGGGAACCGGCGACGTTCTCAAGATCGACATCGGGGTGACGTATCGCGGTTGGATCGGCGATGCGGCGTGGACGTACGTGTTCGGCGATCCGGACGAGACCCTGGCCAGGCTGTGCGAATCCGGCAAGGAGTCGCTGCGCCGCGGGATTGAGCAGCTGCGTCCGGGCAACACGTATCTCGCGTGGGCGCAGGCCGTGCAGGAATGTGTCGAATCGGAGTACGGCTTCCACCTCGTGCGCGGGCTGGGGGGGCACGGGTACGGCCGAAGTCTGCACGCCCCGCCGTTCATCTCCAACGTCGTGCCGACCTTCTCAGGAGAGTGGCCCGACAGCGAGACGGAGTGCACGCCCGGCACACTGGTCGCGGTCGAGCCGATGATCGCGGTCGGGACCGGCAAGACCAGGCAAAGGCCCAACCAGTGGCCGATATACACGGCTGACGGATCGATGAGTGTGCATTACGAGCATGACGTGCTGATCACCGAGGACGGGCCCCGGATCCTGACCGAGGGGCTGGAGAGCATCGCGGACGTGATCACGTGACCTTTTCGACGCGGGGCGGAGCCGGGCGCCGCATGGTGTAACTGTGAGCAGGATCGACGACATCTTCTCGGGGCTGAGGCGCGACGGCCGCAAGGCCCTCATGCCGTTCGTGTGCGGCGGATACCCGCGGCCGGGGCTGTTGGCGCGGATCCTGCCCGAGCTCGAGCGTGCGGGCGCGAGCGTGGTCGAGGTCGGCATCCCGTTCTCGGATCCGATCGCGGACGGCCCGGTGATCGCCGCGGCCATGCACGAGGCGATCGAGGCGGGCACGACCCCACAATCCATATTCGACGAGGTCCGGTCTGTGCGAGATCGGGTCGGGATCGGCATTGTCGCGATGGTGTCGGTGTCGATCGTGCACCGCCTGGGCGGGCCTCGGATGTTCGTGGCCGGCGCTGCCGAGGCCGGCTTCGACGGGTTCATCTTTCCCGATGCACCGCTGGAGGAATCGGGCGATCTGCTGGCCGAGGCTGGCCGGGCGGGATGCACCGCCTCGCTGCTGATCGCCCCCACCACGCCCCCGGAGCGGGCGGCGAATATCGCCCGTGCCAGCACCGGATTCGTCTATCTGCTGGCCAGGTCTGGGATTACGGGCGAGCGAACCGAGGCCCCCAGTGTCGGGGCGGCGGTGGAGACGATCCGGCGTGAGACCGACCTGCCCATCGCCTGCGGGTTCGGCATCTCGACGGCTGAGCACGTGGCGGCGGTGACCGCTGTGGCGGATGCGGCGATCGTCGGCAGCGCCCTGGTCCGCCGCATGGCCGACGCGGATGACCCGGTGGCGGCGGCTGGGGCGTTCGTCCGCCAGCTCGCCGCCGGGCTCGACGGGGCCACAGGCCGGTGATTTCTCGCAGAGTTGTCAACAAATCCGGCCGGGACACTTGCGGGATGTCGCCGGGCTGCAAAGATGCGGGTGTCTGATCGACCCAACCCCGGATCGAAGGAATGCCGAGCATGACGACCGCGACGCGTCCCGCCCGCTCCCCTGCCGTTCTCCACGAGCGCGGGCCCTCGAATGGCACGCACCCGACCACCCACTGGGAGGCCACCGTGGAAGAGACCTTTGGCTCCGACGTGTTCTCGCTCCGAGTGATGCAGCAGCGGCTGCCCAAGGACATCTACCGTCGTCTGCTGCGGACGATCAACCAGGGCGATCCGCTCGATCAGGCGGTGGCGGATGTTGTCGCGTCGGCCATCAAGGACTGGGCCGTCGAGCGCGGCGCCACTCACTACACGCACTGGTTCCAGCCGCTGACGGGTCAGACCGCGGAGAAGCACGACAGTTTCATCGTGCCGGACGGCCGGGGCGGTGCGTTGAGCGAGTTCTCCGGTTCGGCGCTCGTGCAGGGCGAGCCGGACGCGTCGAGCTTTCCGTCGGGCGGGCTGCGGGCGACCTTCGAGGCCAGGGGCTACACCGCGTGGGATTGCACGAGCCCGGTGTTCCTCAACCGCGGCGCCAACAACGTCACGCTCTCGATTCCCACTGCGTTCGTGTCCTGGAACGGTGAAGCGCTGGACCAGAAGACGCCGCTGCTGCGGTCGATCGATGCGCTGTCGAAGCAGGCGCTGCGCGTGCTTGGGCTTTTCGGCACTGACGCCGGGGTGTCGCGCGTCGGCTCGACCGTGGGCGCGGAGCAGGAGTACTTCCTGGTCGATCAGGATCTGTACTTCGAGCGATCCGATCTGGCGACGTGCGACCGGACCCTCTTCGGCACCCGCCCGCCCAAGGGTCAGCAGCTGGAGGACCACTACTTCGGGTCGATCCCGGCCCGGGTGCTGGAGTTCATGGCCGAGACCGAGCAGGAGCTGTCCCGGCTGGGGGTGCCGGTGCAGACGCGGCACAACGAGGTGGCGCCGATGCAGTTCGAGCTGGCGGCGCACTTCGAGCAGGCCAACATCGCCTGCGATCATCAGATGATCGTGATGGAGGCGCTCAAGCGCGTGGCCCCGCGCTACGGGCTGCAGTGCATCCTGCACGAGAAGCCGTTCGCCGGCATCAATGGCTCGGGCAAGCATCTCAACTGGTCGATGGCGACGGACACGGGCGTGAACCTGCTGGACCCGCAGGACGAGACGCACTCGAATATGCAGTTCCTCGTGTTCCTGTGCGCGGTGATCCGCGCGGTGGACCTGAACGCGGACCTGCTGCGGGCCTCGATCGCCTCGTCCGGGAACGACTACCGGCTGGGCGCCAACGAGGCGCCGCCTTCGATCATCTCGGTTTTTCTGGGCGACATGCTGACGGACATCATCGAGCAGTTCGAGAATGGAGCACCGACCAAGACGCTCAAGGGAGGGAAGCTTGATCTGGGCGCCACGACGCTCCCGCAGATCCCGCGTCATTCCGGCGACCGGAATCGGACGAGCCCGTTCGCGTTCACGGGCGCCAAGTTCGAGTTCCGCGCGGTGGGCTCGAGCGCGTCGATCGCGTGGCCCGCGACCGTGATCAACACGATCGTCGCGGACTCGCTGGATTACATGGCCGGCGAGCTGGAGTCGCGCCTGGCGAACGCCGTCTCGATGGAAGACGCCGTGCAGGACGTGCTCCAGAAGACGATCGCCCAGCACAAGCGGGTCATCTTCAACGGCGACAACTACAGCGACCAATGGCGCGAGGAGGCGAAGCGCCGCGGCCTGCCGGAGCTCAAGAACTCGGTGGAGTCGTTCCCCGTGCTCCGTTCGGAGCGCGTGGTCGGCCTGTTCACACGCCACAGCGTCTTGAATCGAGCCGAGCTTGAGAGTCGTTCGACGATCTTCATGGAGAAGTACGTCAAGCAGCTCATCATCGAGGCGGAGACGATGGCGACGATCGCGCGAACGCAGATCCTGCCCGCGGCCCGGCGGAATCAGATTGAACTGGCCGAGGTCGTCGGCGCCACCGAGGCGGCCGACGTCGATCCCGGTGATGCCAGGAACGTGCTCGAGGATTTCGTCGAGCTGACGTCGCGATTCCGCTCGGCGGTGAGCGTGCTCGAGCAGGTCATCGCGTACGAGCACGAAGACCCGTTCGTTTTCGCGGACCACATCGAGCGCAAAACGATCCCCGCCATGAGCGATGTCCGCGAGCTGGCCGACGAGCTGGAGACGCGTGTGGCGGACGATCTGTGGCCGCTGCCGAGCTACCGAGAGCTGCTGCGGATCAGGTAAGCTGTGGGTCGATTCGGCCCCGGCGTGCGGACACAGCCGGGGCAACGTTTCCTCTTCGAGCGGTTCGAGAGTTCCGTCCGCTCCGATCCGACCCATGACGCCAATGGAATGATGAGCTTACCATCCGGCATGACAAAGCTGCGATTCAGAACGATCTTGGAGATCTTTGCAGCGGTCGCGCTGCTCTGTGGACCGGCGGGAATCGCGCGTGCGCAGACCCCGGGTGAGCCCGCTGCGGGTGGGCAGGAAAACCAGCAGGTCGTGGCGCCGGCAGCGCCCAATGAGCGGTTCGACAGCCCGCGCTCCACGCTGACGACGTATTTCGACGCGATGAATCGGGCCCAGAACGAAGGCCTGCCCAGCAGCGCGCGATTGCGAGCCCTGGACGAGGCGGCGGAGTGCTTCGATCTGTCGGGACTCGAGCCCGAGAGCGGGCGCGCTCTGGCCACGGATCTTCAGGAAATCGTGAATCGGATCGGGGCGGTCCGGGCCCGAATCCACTTCGTACCGAATCTGTCCGAAGCGAACGCCCGAGGGCTGGACCGCTATCAGTTGTTTCCGGATGAGAGCGGGTGGATGCACGTGCTGGGCGGGTATGAGCCTGTGCGCAGTGCGGCGCCGAACGGCCTGCTCGCCCTGGCGAGAGATGAAACCGGGGAATGGCGGTTTGACAAGGACACCGTCGAGGGGCTGGCCGAGTTCCGCCGTCTCGTGGGCGAGCTGGAGGCGGAGATCGGCAGCGCGACCATCGCGCTGACCCCCGACCGGGTCATCCGCAGCTGGATGCCGGCGCCGCTTCGCAACAGTGCGGTGTTCGGGCTGGAATACTGGCAGTGGCTCGGGCTGGTGGTGTTCATCTTCGCCGGGATCGTGCTGGACTACTCGGTGCGGTTTGCGATTCGACGGACATGGCGGCGGATCATGCAACAGCGGGGCCGCGAGGCGGACAGACCGCTGCTGAAGAGGGCGGTTCGGCCGTTCGGACTGTTCGCCTCCGCATTGCTGTTCTACTGGACCGTGCGGCTGCTCGGGCTTCCGCCGCGGGCGTTGGTGTTTGTGCTGGCCGCGGTCCGCGTGTTCCTGATGCTCTCGACGGTCTGGGCGGCGTTCCGGGTCACAGACCTGCTCGGGGAGTTCCTGGCCAGCAAGGCGGCGGCAACGGCGACCAAGTTCGACGACCTGCTCGTTCCGCTGGTCCGGAAGACCGCCAAGGTGCTCATCTTCGCCGTCGGCCTGATCTACATCGCCGACACGTTCCGGATCGAGATCCTGCCTCTGCTGACGGGGCTTGGGATCGGCGGCCTGGCGTTCGCGTTCGCCGCTAAGGACACGATTGAGAACTTATTCGGGTCGGTCGCGGTGGTGGTTGATCGGCCTTTCGAGGTCGGCGACTGGGTCGTGATCGGCGATGTCGAGGGGACGGTGGAGGAACTCGGGTTTCGCTCCACGCGGATCCGGACGTTTTATAACTCGCTGGTGAGCGTGCCCAACTCGACGCTGGTTCGGGCCACGGTGGACAACTACGGTCGGCGGCGATTCCGGCGCGTCAAAATGCACCTCGGGCTCACCTACGACACGCCGCCCGAGAAGATCGAGGCGTTCTGCGAGGGAATCCGGGAGCTGATCCGGATCCATCCGTACACGCGCAAGGACTACTACCACGTCTGGTTCAACCGGTTCGGCCCGTCGAGCCTGGACGTGCTCGTGTACGCGTTTCACCAGTGCGCGGACTGGGGGACGGAGCTTCGGGAACGGCACCGGCTGTTTCTTGACATCCTGCGTCTGGCCGAACGCCTCGGCGTGCAGTTCGCGTTTCCGACGCAGACGCTGCACGTGCTTCAGCAGGAGGCCGACACGGACCACACGCCGGCACCACCGCCCGACGAGTCGGCGGAGATGGATGCGAGCCGGGTTGGCATCGAGGCTGCGGGTCTGATCACCAGGGATGCGCGATGGCGCGAGTCGCGTCCTGGGCCCGTGTCGTACCACGGGCGCCCGCCGAACACACAAGGGCCCCTCCAGGCCGAGACCGAGTAGCGCGTCCACGAGATAAAACAGAGCGACGAGTTGTGTGCAGGACGCCGAGTCTGAGCCCGCTGCGGGCGAAGGCTCGGATCGCGGGCGGTCCTCGGAAGTATCCGAGCCTTCGCGGACTCAGACTCGGCGTCCGTTCAGATGTAGACGCGTTGGTCGAAGCTGCTCCAAATCAGTCGCCCTCGGCGAAGAGGGCTTCGACAAACGCGTCGGGGTCGAACGGCTCGATGTCGTCGGTGGTCTCTCCGAGCCCGACGAACTTGACGGGGATACTGGTCGCTTCCTTGATCGCGATGACGATCCCGCCGCGGGCGGTCCCGTCGAGCTTGGCGAGGAAGATGCCGGTGACCTCGGCGGCGTCTGAGAACTGCTGGGCCTGGCGGAGTGCGTTCTGGCCGGCGGTGGCGTCGAGCACCAGCAGTGTTTCGTGCGGAGCGCCCTCGATCTGCCTGGCGACGACAGAGCGGATCTTGGAGAGCTGCCGCATGAGTGGATCCTGCGTGTGCAAACGTCCCGCCGTGTCCAGGATCAGCACGTCGATGCGGCGCGACATGGCGGCCTGACAGGCGTCGAAGGCGACGGCCGCGGGATCGCCACCCTGCTGCCCCTTGACGATCTCGACCCCGAGCCGGTCGGCCCAGACTTCGAGCTGGCGCACCGCGCCGGCGCGAAACGTGTCGCACGCGCCCAGCATGACCGACCTGCCCCGCCCTTGCAGCACCGCGCACAGCTTGGCGATACTCGTCGTCTTGCCGGCCCCATTGACGCCGGTGACCAGGATCACGGTCGGCCCTTCCGCGGCCAGGCGCAGCTCGCGGTCGTCGTTCGGCCAGAGCGCCTTGAGTTCGCGCTTGAGGTATTCGAGAACGTCCTCGCCGCGAGAGAGCTTCCCGTCGCGATGGTCGGCCTTGATGCCGTCGATGAGCCGAGCGGTCGTTCCAACACCGACGTCCCCCTGAATAAGCAGCCGCTCGATGTCGCGGATCAGCTCATCGTTGATCGCACGCCCGGGGAGCAGTGACCGCAGGCCGAAGACGAACCCCTTTCGAGTGCGACCGAGGCCGGTGCGGAATCGCGAGAATGCGGACTTGATCAGTGCCATTCGTGTGAATCGGACCCCGTGGTCACAGCTCGGGCGCGGGGTGTTGCTCGCTCGAGGGAATCGCGGCTGCCAGCACGTCCTTGAGCACCTTGTCGAGCAGCGCATTGACGAACGAGGGCGAGCGTTCGGTGCTGAATCGCTTGGCGAGCTCGACGGCCTCGTTGACGACGACCTTGGGCGGGGTCTGTCCGGACATCATCTCGTAGTGCGCCAGTCGGAGGATGGCGCGGTCGACCGCGGCCTGGCGGTGCGTGGGCCAGTCCGGGGCGAGCTCCGTCATGCGCTGGTCGGAGTCGTGGCGGTTCTCAAAGGCTGCGACCGCCAGCGCCAGCGCCCGGTCAAGGTCATCGGCGGTCCACTCAGCGGACTGTTCGATCGCGCAGCGGGCGGCCTGAGGATCCGTGCCGTCGGTCAGGTCGAGCTGGTAGAGCGCCTGAAAGGCGAGTCTGCGGATGTCCCGTGGCGAGGCCATCACGGCTCTCCCAGCGCCGCGTGCGCCTTGTCCGCAACCGGCGTGCGAACGCGATACTCCGCACGGTCGGGATCCTGCTCGAACGCGCGGATGACCGAGGCGGATTCGATCGCGGCGGCCATCGCGGCGGCCCCCTTGTTGCCCTTGGCTCCTCCGGCGCGTGCGGCGGCCTGATGGGGCGTCTCCACGGTCAGCACGCCGAACGCGACCGGGATCCCCGTCTGGTTCGAGACCTCGATCAGCCCGCCGGCCACCGCCTGGGCGATGTGCTGGTCGTGCATGGTCTGCCCACGGATAAGGCAGCCCAATGCCACCACGGCGTCGAACCGCCCGGACCGGGCGGCGGTGCGGCATATGACGGGCAGCTCGAACGCCCCCGGCGTCTCGAGCACGACCAGTTCCTCGCGGACGCCGCCTCGACTGACATACTCGTCGATCGCCCCTTCGAGCAGGCGATCGGTGATCGAGGCGTTGTACCGGCTGACCACGATCACCACGCGCAATTGGTCGCTCGGGGAGGGTGCGGATGTTGACGGGTCGGGCATGGCGAGGCATCGTAGAGCGTCCGGATCGTCGTTTCCCGGCGCGTACCATGCCCGCTCATGCGTCGCCTGCTCCTCCGACTCGCCCCGGTGCTTCATCTGACGCGCGTGTCGAGCGCGTTCGCCGCGGTGGCCAACGTCTGGCTGGTCATCTTGTGGACCCGTGTTCACGACGCCGAGCACGGACCGATGGAAGTCGAGCAGGGCAGGCTCTGGCTGCTGCTGGCGGGCGGGACCGTCGCCGCTCTTGGATTGTTCGCATTCGGGGCCAGCCTCAACGACATTCTCGATCAACGCCGGGATCGGGCCATGCACCCGAACCGTCCACTGGCCTCCGGGCAGGTGACGAAAGACACCGCTCTGTTCCTGGTTGCCGGGTCGCTGGTGGCGGCGATACTGGGCGCGACAGTGTTCGGGACCGGCGGCGTGCTTCTCTCGCTGCTGATCGCCACGGCGATCATGGCGTTCAACGCCGCGGGCAAGTTCATCCCCGCGATCGGGCTCCTGCTCCTCGGGCTCATCTATGCAGGGCACATGGTGATCCCGAACGTGCGGCTGGTGTTTGTCTGGCCGGTGGTGCTGGTGCTGACCCATTCGCTTGTGGTGGCTGCCCTCGTGCACGTCGTCTCGGGCAAAACGCCGCCGATCAGCCGCCGGGCGGTTGTTGCGGCCGTGCTCGGATGGATGTTCTGGACGGGTCTGATTCTGTACATCGGCTGGCGGAACGGACTCACGTCGCCGTGGCCCCAATGGGTCAGCCCATGGGCGGGCGCGGTCGAGGGAACGCTCGTCCTCGCGTACGGGCTGTTCGTGTGGCGCAAGCTTGCGCAGTATGGTCGCGGCGCCCGTGCCGCCGAGAAGATCGGTCGGTACGGATCGCTCTGGTTCGCCCTGTACGCGTGCGGGTGGTTCATCGGTCAAGCGGAGTTTGGCGCGACGTTGATCATCGGCCTGCTGACCCTGGCCGGTCTGCTGGGCATGACCGCGTTGCGGGAGGCGTACGGGCTCGTCGAGCAACCGCTGCGGTACCGACGCTAGACGAGATCGAGCGCGTAGAAGATGGTCGTGAAGACCAGGTCGGCGATGACGATCGCGACGATGCTCTGGACGACGGTGCGCGTGGTCGCCTGGCCGACCCCCGCCGCCCCGCCGGTGACCCGCAGCCCGTTGCTGCACGCGATGACGCCGATGAGCGTGCCGAACACGAGCGACTTGGCCCACCCGGTCATGAAGTCAACCGGCTTGACCTGCACCAGCAGATTGTTCGTGAACGTCGTGTACGGGATGCCCAGGGCGAGCATGGAGACGAGCAGGGCTGATATGACGCCGGCGAGCGTTGATACCACTGACAGCGCCGCCATGCTCACGATCGTCGCGATCACACGCGGAACAACCAGAAACCGCACGGGGTTGAGGGCGTGTGCCTGAAGAGCCTCGACCTCCTCGCCGACGACCATGGTCCCGATCTCGGCGGCGATCGCGGCGCCGGCGAAACCGGTCAGAACAATCGCCGCGATCAGCGGGCCCAACTCGCGGAAGATCGCGACGCCGATGATGTTCGCGACCTTGTCCTTCTGACCGAGAGCCTCAAGCGGCGGGGCCATCTGCAGCGCCAGGATGAGGCCGACGCTCCCCGACACCAGCGTGACGATGAAGATGGATCGCACGCCGACGCGGACGATCTGCGAGACGATGCCGGCGCGCCCGATGCGCACGCGGCGCGAGCAGACCGCGCGCACGACCCACCTCGCCGCGTCGATGAACAGCAGTGTCGCCGCACCGATCTGGTCCAGCATACCAAGAACCCGCCCTCCGATGAGCTCGAACGGCGCGACAAACGGAGAAACCCGCTCACGAGATGAATCTGTGCCGCGCGGCTTGCCGCTGGGCATCATGGAGGCTCGTCAGTTAGAGTTCCAGGGCGGTCTTGACATCGGGCACGATCTGAAACACGGTGTCGAGTCGAGCGATCTCGAAGATCGACCGGACCTTGTCCTGCATGTTGCACAGCACCATGGACGCCTGCT
Source organism: Planctomycetota bacterium (assembly GCA_022563015.1). Classification (GTDB taxonomy): domain Bacteria; phylum Planctomycetota; class Phycisphaerae; order Phycisphaerales; family UBA1924; genus JADFGU01. Next base: position 52,667 of record JADFOF010000001.1, on the reverse strand, counting down.
GCTTGCGGGCGGTCTGGAGCGCCTCGACCAGCGTCGCGACGCCCGAGCTGTCCATGTATTCGACGAGCCCGAGATCCACGATCAATCGCGGCGGCTTCTTGCTCTGCACCTGCTTCAGGTGCGCTCGCAGCGTGGGTGAGCGACCCAGGTCGATGTCTCCCGAGGGCGAGACCACCGTGGCGGCTCCGGAAAGCTCAGTCCTTGTCGAGATCAGATAGTCGTGATCCATGCGTCTTGTGTTCCGCGGTGAATGCTACGGCTTCGAGGCCGGGCAGGAGCATCGAGTCTTCACGAGGGTGAGGCGCATGCCCGTCGGCTCGCGCTTCTCATACACCACCTCGTCCATGATTTCACGGATGATGTGCACGCCGAGCCCGCCCGGCCGGATGTCGGCCAGGTCGCGCCCCTTGATGGTCCTGGGATCGACCTGCCGGGCTTCGTCTTCGATGACGATGCGGAGCTGGGTCACGTCCTGGCCGTTGCAGATCGGGCTCAGGCTGATCCATATCTGCCCGTCCTTCCTCCTCTGGTAGCCGTGGCGGACGATGTTGCACAAGGCCTCGTCGACCGCGAGCTTGATCTGCCCGCATTCCTCCTCCGAGAACCCGAGGCGCCCGGCGACCGCGGCCACCAACTCTCGAACCCCGCACAGATACTTGGGGTCGCTGAGGAGCTGAACGCTGATGGGCGGGATGTCGGTCATCGGCTTGAAGGTGCTCCTGAGCGAGCCGGTTCCGCCGCCGCTCCATCAGATGTTCGGCTGGATCCGGCCTCGGCTTCGGCCGACGCCCAGGCGACCCAGCGTTCGACGGCCTCATCGCGACGCCACTCCGGGGCGGCGTGATCGTAGCCAAGTGTCTGCCCGGTCAGTCGCTCCAGCGAAAGGATCGCCACCATACGCACCAGCGAGTCGTCGCTGTCCAGCAGCCCGATCAGGTCCGGAATCGCGGAGCGGTCGCCCTCGCGTGCGGCGTCCACAGCGGCGTCCATTCGGTTGGCCGGCACCGGGGAATCGAACCCCTTTGGGGGCGAGGCGCACCCCGACATACCGCCCGTCAGCAGGATCAAAAAAATCACTCGACCGGTCACGGTTGATATCGTAGGAATGATCCGGCCCCGAGGGGCCGCGGCATGAAGAACACGCCGACGGGACTGATCGACCCGCCCGGCCCCGGCGCATACAATCACGATTCCCCTCACAGACCAGAGGTTTCCCGATTCCGGGCGGGGTGAAGCGATTCATGATCGAATCTCAGCAGGAACAGGTCATCCTGATTCTGGACTTCGGCTCGCAGACCGCCCAGCTCATCGCCAGGCGGGTTCGCGAGGCGGGGGTATTCTCCGTGCTGGTCGATCCGGCGCTGCCGGCCTCGGAGATCGCCAATCTGAACCCGAAGGGGATCATCCTGTCGGGTGGTCCGGCCAGCGTGTACGACGAGGGCGCCCCTCGCTGCGACCCGGGCGTGCTGGACCTGGGCGTGCCGGTGCTGGGAATCTGCTACGGGATGCAGCTTGCGTGTCAGATGCTGGGAGCGGACATCGTTCGGGCCGACCACCGCGAGTACGGGCGGGCGAACCTTCAGATCACGGACAGCAGCGACCTGTTCGGCGCGATCCCCGAGCGCACGACCGTGTGGATGTCGCACGGGGACCAGATCAGCAACACCGACCAGGCGGGGCTGCAGGTGCTCGCATCCACGCCGACCTGTCCCATGGGCGGCGTGCGATCGACGCGGAACGGACGGCGTTTCTACGGCGTTCAGTTTCATCCGGAGGTCACGCACACGCCGCACGGCGGTGAGATCCTCCAGAACTTCCTGTTCGAGATCTGCGGGTGCGCCAGCACGTGGCGGATGGCCGATTTCGCCCAATCCGCGTGCGAGCGGATCCACCGGCGCGTGGGCGACGCGCACGTGATCTGCGGGCTGTCCGGCGGCGTCGACTCTTCGGTGGTCGCGGCGTTGATCCACAAGGCGATCGGCACGCAGCTCACATGCGTTTTCGTCGACACCGGGCTGCTCCGTAAGAACGAGCGCGAACTGGTCAAAGCGACATTCCGCGATCATTTCCGCCTGGACCTCAAAGTGGTTGACGCCAGCGCGTCGTTCCTGGCCGATCTCGCCGGCGTGACCGATCCGCAGGAGAAGCGGCGGCTGATCGGGCACCGGTTCATCGACGTCTTCAAGGAGGCGGCGGCGGGCATCGACAATGTGAGATTCCTCGCCCAGGGCACGCTGTACCCGGACGTGATCGAGTCCGGGCACGGGCTGGCGGGCAAGAGCGCCAACATCAAGCTGCACCACAACGTCGGGGGGCTGCCCGAGGAGCTCGGGTTCGAGCTGATCGAGCCGCTGCGGGATCTGTTCAAGGACGAGGTGCGCAAGCTGGGCGAGGTGCTGGGGCTGCCCGACGCGATCGTGTGGCGGCACCCGTTCCCCGGGCCGGGGCTTGCGGTGCGGGTCATGGGCGAGGTGACCCCGGACCGCCTGCACACTCTGTGCGAGTGCGACGAGATCCTGCTCGAGGAGATCGTCTCGGCCGAGCTCTACCGCCGGACGAGCCAGGTCTTCGCCGTGCTGCTGCCGGTGCAGAGCGTCGGCGTCATGGGCGACGGGAGGACGTACGAGAACGTGGTGGCGATCCGGGCGGTTGAAACCCAGGATTTCATGACGGCTGACTGGGCGCGGATCCCCTACGACGTGCTGGCACGGATCTCCAACCGGATCATCAACGAGGTGCGGGGCGTGAACCGGGTGGTGTACGATATCTCGTCCAAGCCTCCGGCGACCATTGAATGGGAATAAACGGCAGGGCTGGGCGTTGAACATCGGACAAACACCACCTTTGGAGGATCGAAATATGAGTACGCATCGTCTCGCGATCGTCGCAACGTTGGCCGCCCTCTCGCTCGGAACGCTCGGATGGAGCGTCGCGTCCAGGGAATCGGCGGACCGACCCGTGGTGGCGCCGACGGCGGCGTCGATGTACGGCGTCGATCCAGTCCACTCGTCCGTGATCTTCAAGATAAAGCACGCCGGCGTCACCAACTTCTACGGTCGCTTCGACAAGATGACCGGCTCGTGGACGTTCGATCCCGACGACCTCTCGACGGCTTCGTTCGAGTTCGAGATCGATAACGCAACGGTGAACACGGGCTCGAATAAACGCAACAATCACCTGAAGAGCGCTGACTTCTTCAATGTCAAGCAGTTCCCCACGACCAGCTTCAAGAGCACGAAGCTTGAAGCGGTCTCCGGCTCGATGTACACGCTCACGGGTGAGCTGACGCTCCACGGCGAGACTCACACCGTCACCGCGGACCTGGAGTATCTCGGCGAGGGGTCTTTTGGAGGCCATGATCTTGCCGCGTTCGAGGCGATATTCACCATTAATCGGCGCGACTTCGGCATGACCACCTACGGCGCCGCCGACGGTTCGGACACGGGCGTGCTCGGAAACACGGTGAAGATCCTCATCAGCGTTGAAGGGCCGAAGCAGTAATCAGACGCCGTGGGGCCGCGCGAGTTCATCCTGATCGGGCCTGTGCCGGGCATGATCGTCGGCGTGACGCTGCTGGGTGCATGGACGATTTTCAACCGTGGAAAACGGCGCGGGCGTGGACCGCTCTGGGTCGCGCCGGTGGTGTTCGCACTCGGGTTCCTGCCCGCGTTTTTGGCGAACAACTCCATCGCACGGGTGTGGCCCAGGGACGGGTCATACCGATTCCCGCACGTGGCGCTCGCCGCGATGCTCGCGGGTCTGGGGTGCGTGCTGATTCATAAACCCGCGTTCGTCCGGCACGTGATCTCGGCCTCGGCGCTCGGATTCTGTGTGTGGGTGGTGATCGGATCGATGCCGGCGGTCTCGCTTGCCCGGGCCGACCTTGTGGTCTGGATAGTCGCGGTCGGGATCGGGGGCTCGGCGGTCGTCGCGCTGACCGACTGGGCGGGAAACTCGCAGCCGGCGTGGGTGCTGCCGACTCAGCTGGTGTTTGTGGCGCTCGCGACGAGCTTGATCTGCCTGTATTCGAGTATCGCCATCCTCTCGCAGCACGCGGGGGGCGTGGTGGCGATGGCAACCGCGGCTGCGATCGTCGGTGCCATCCACAAGGGCATGTCGATTTCCAGAGGCGGCACGCTGGTGCTCTACTCGTTGCTGGCGGCGCTATGCGTCGGCGCGACCCAGCACACCAGCTACCCGCTCCACCTCTCGGCGTATGTGCTGGTGCTGATCGCCCCGCTCGGCTCGCTGGTGGCGGTCATCCCGAGCGTTCGTCGCGGGCAGTCGTGGAAGGCGACTGCTCTGGCACTGGCGGGTGTGCTGATTCCCCTGATCGCGGCGGTGGGCATCGCGCTGCTCACGCGGCACGTCTCCGAGCCGTACGATGGGTAGTGATCGACTCGTCAGCCGGGTCAGCGGGCGATCTCGATGGCGCGGGTCTCGCGGAGCACGGTCACGCGGATCTCGCCGGGGAATGTCATCTCGTCGCTGATTCGCTTGGCGATCTTGGACGCGATCAGGTACGCCTCGTCGTCGCCGACCTTGGACGCATCGACCATGACGCGAACCTCGCGTCCGGCCTGGATCGCGTAGGCCTCCGTCACACCATCGAACGACATCGCCGTATCCTGGAGTTCATTCAGGCGCTGGATGTACTTCTCCATTGACTCTCGGCGCGCGCCCGGTCGAGCGCTGGAGACGGCGTCGGCGGCCATCACGATGGGCGTGTAGAAACTGGTTGCGGGGATGTCGGCGTGGTGGCCGCCGATGGCGTTGAGGACCGGCTCGTTCTCGCCGTGCTGACGGGCAAAGTCCATCCCGATCTTGGGGTGGCCGCCCTCCATCTCGTGGTCCATCGCCTTGCCGATGTCGTGCAGGAAACCGCACCGCCGGGCGAGCCGGCCGTCCAGGCCCAGCTGGTCCGCGATGATCTGCGAAAGATACGCGACCTCGAGCGAGTGCTTCAAGATGTTTTGTCCGAAGCTGGTCCGGAACTGGAGCTTTCCCATCGCCTCGACGATCTTCGGGCTCACGCCTCGCAGGTTCGCCTCAAGAACCGCATCTTTTCCATGCTTGATGACGCGCTCGCCAAACTCTTTCTTCACGGTCTCGACGACCTCCTCGATGCGGGTGGGGTGCATCCGACCGTCGGCGATCAGCCGCTCAAGCGATTCCACGGCCACGGCCTGACGGATCTTGTCAAAGCACGAGACGACGATGAGCCCGGGGGTGTCGTCCACGATGATGTCCACGCCGGTGGCCTTCTCGATCGCGCGGATGTTGCGGCCCTCACGACCGATGATCCGGCCCTTCATGTCATCGGAAGGAATCGCGACCGACCGCACGGTCGATTCGGATGTGTGCTCGGTCGCAAACCGCTGGATCGCGTTGATGGTGATTTCGCGGGCCTTTTCCTTGGCCTCGAGCTCGGCCTCCTCGGTGATCTTCCTCGCGATCTTGGCCGCGTCGAGTCGAGACTCCTCCTCGATGCGCGTCAGAACGACCTCCCGCGCTTCCTGGGTCGACATTCCCGCGATTTGCAGCAGGCGATCCCGCTGCTCGGTGAGTGCGGCGTCGATCTCCTGCTCCTTCGTGCCCATTGCCTCCTCGCGCGAGCGCAGAGCGTCCGCGGACTTGCTGAGCGTGGACTCCTTGAGCGAGAGCATCTCTTCCTTTCGCTCGACGAGGTTCTCGCGCTTTTCCAGATCGCGCTCGAGGTTTCGCGACTTCTCGCGGGCGACCTCGAGCGTGGCGTCAAACTCCTCCTTGCGTTTGAGGATGCGCTTTTCCGCTTCGAGTTCGAGCTTCTCGCCCCTGGTCGTGGCCTGGGATTCGGCGCGGTCGCGGATGTCCTTCGCATCGCGGCGAGCTGTCGCAAGCGTGCGGCCACCGAGCAAACGAATGAGCATATAGCCGGCAACCAGGCCGACCGCCGCGCCTGCCAGGCCGATTCCCACGCTTCCCACGTTCTGTAGAGCCAGCGTCCAATCCTGCTTCATCGAGCGCACCCCCGCGTTGAGGGCCGCCTGTGCGGCCTCCACGTTGGTCACCCGGTGAACCGCGATGCCCGAAACTCGGGCGGCGGGGTCGTGAAGCGAAGCGAATCGGGCGTGATCTGGCGCCTATCTCCTGCCTGTCTGGTGCAATTCAACGCGGCGGAACCCGCCTCCCGGAGGGTGGAGGCTCACCGCCATCTGCCATCTCAATTCTCGCAAGCCGCTCTGAGGGGAGAGCGGCAGACCACGCGTTCACGCTCGAAACGTTCTCTGTGAGGCCCGTTCAGCGATGCTGAAAGAACCTATTTTCCGCCGAATCCCGATCAACCAGGTCGGGTTGGCGTTCACGATTGTCCACGACCGGTTCCGCATGCAGCGTCCCGGATACTTATACAAAACCCTAACCGACACTTGGCCGGACTGGTCGATCTTAGCACACCCGGACCGCCTGGGTTCGAGCGGGTGAATGTCCGGGGTTCGAGTCGGTCCGGCCGCCGCCGCATATCAAGCCGCCTTCGATCTGTGCCGACTGTGGGGTAGACTCCCTCGCACGACAGATCGGGCTCTCACGATTGAGCCCATGGAGATTTGCCTTGATTGCTCTCAAGAAACTTCGGGTGCGGTTTGCTTTGATGGCCGTATCGGCCTCGACCACCATGCTGGTGGGCTGCGGGACGGCACAGATCCGCACCATCGCCGTACAGGGCACGCGGGCAAACCAGGGCCCCACGTCGGTCGAGATTCACAACGTGCGCGGCGACGTGCGCGTCATCGTCGATCCCAAGCGAACCGAGCCGAAGATCACCGTCTTGTTCCGGCACGACTCGTTCGTCACCCGCATAACGCGTGAGAGAGCCTTTCGCGCCGCGCCCGTTGCCGCGTCGTATGAGCAGCGCGAGGGCGGCGTGCTGCTGAAGGTCTGGACCGATGCGGTGCGCGGCAATCTTCCAAGCCTGACGACCGATCTGACGGTGCGGATTCCCGCCTGTGCCGACGTGACGATCCGAACGGCCGGCGGCGACGTCGAGGTGATCGGCGCCAACGGTGCTGTGGACATCGTCGTTGATACGAATGACGGCAGGAGTGTGAGCATTGTGTACCGAACGGACGCGGCTATCACTGACCGCGTCGTGATCCGCACAAACTCCGGGAACATCCTGTTCAATCCCGGCGAGGGGTCAACCGGCCGGTTCGTCTTGACCAGCGGGTCCGGTGGGGCCGAGTTCGATGTCAAGGCCGGGAAGGTCTCAGACGTTGTTCTCAGCGACACAGCCCGGTGGGAGGGCGTTCTCAACGGGGGCGAGAACTCGATCACGCTTCATTCAGACAAGGGCACGGTTCGCATGAAGATGCGCCGCTCGCGAGGCAAGCCGCGCGGATCCTGACCATCTGCATCGCTCTGCGTGGAGTCGGTGTGCGAGATCAGCCGGCTTTTTTCAGCTTGCCCGTGTGCTGCACCAGGCGCGTGTATCGGGCAATCTGGCTGATGATGAAATCCCTGTGACCGGTATTGTATGAGAAGTCAAACGTCATCCCGGCGTACAGGTTCTGGGCGCTGTCCAGATGCGTGTGCACGACCCGCGCCGTCAGGCCGAGCGGGATGGGGATCTCCGGCGTCAGGTCGATGCGCATCCAGAGCAGCGGTGCACGGCCGATGGCGCTCGAATCCGCGGCGCTTATGAGCAACCCGGCTCCGCCGCCGCCGATGTTGACAAGCTGTGCGCTGAACTTTGGCCCGACCTCGGGAAGCACGCAGAATGCGTCCTGATCGATGCCCTCGCACTGGTTGTCCTCGGAGATTGCCTGCTGGATCATGGCGCGGTTGGCCACCTCGGCGGCGACTGCGCTGGCGGGGTCGAGCAGGGGCCAGCATTCCACCGGCGCGGGGTTCAGTTGCGCCGTTGACACTCGATAGAAGCTGCGCCTGCTGCAGCGTTCGACCTTCTCGGGCGACCGAAGCCGTATCGCATCGGGAATGCGCGGATCCGGATCAATCACTTCCGTGCGGAACATCCATCGGTTCTGTCCGATCGTCATCGCAACGACCAGCGCGGCACCCGGGTCGAACGAGATCGACTGCCCGAATGCGCGCGGCGATTCGACGACGATTGCCTCATCGGAGACGTCAACGAGACGCACACGCCAGATCAGGCTTTTTCCAGATTCAGTCGCGTTGGGATCGCGATTGGTATCGATCGCGATCTCCAGCGCTCCCCGTCGGGCGCGGAGCTGCTCCAGGCAGCTGCGCCACCGCAGCGTTCGTGACCGGTTTGCAGGCATGGCGTTCTCTCCCACTTCAGACAGCGTCGTATCCCTCTCGGGCATCGGGCGTTCCTCACGTCCGCTTGAGCGGTCGATTTTGTCGGAACCCATGATTGCCGTGAGAATGACGCCCATGCAGCACGTGTTCAGCGCCGCTTACGAACGCGCCACTTCTCGGACGTATGGTTCGATATCGGCGCCCGGTTCCAGCCGCGAAACGAGCCGAATCGCCGCCCGATGTTCGTCCGCGCTGATGGGCCGGCGCCCGAATCGCGCGCGGTAGAAAAGGCTCACAAGCCGCTCGGCTCCGCCCGCAAGATCCGGGTTCGCGTCCTTGATGAGGTCCACGTGCGTGAGGGGTGGACGGTGCATCGGCTTGGGGCAGCCGCGCGCGGTGAACAGCCGCAGGAGCCGATCGTAGAAGTCGGTCCGCTCCAGCCACGGCGCGTCGGGCGACGATTCCGCACCCGCGGCGCCCGCACCCGGCCGACGACGACGGGCCCTCTTGGCCACAACGGCGCGCACAAATATGCCGACGGCAATGACCACGAGGCAGACGAGCGTGCCGACGAATACCGCCTGAACGAGCAACGACAATCCGGCCAGTTGCGTTCTTCCGACCAGCGCTCGCGCCGACTTGAACAGGGTTGACTCGAACCCGCCGCCGTCCTGCATGAGCGTGTCGCGCATTCCGGAATCGAAGGTCACAACGCGGGAGACCCACAGGTGCTCCATCGCGTCCATCAGGCTCCTCAGGCGAGCCCTGAGCCCGCGTTGCGGCTCGTGCACGGCCCGCAGATCATCCGGGGGCGTCGGGTCATAGGTTCGGTACACGCCGCTACGGTCTCGCACCTCCACCCACGCGTGCGCGTTGCGCTCTCGCACAACATACTGGCCGGAAGTTTCATTCCACTCCATCGCGACGTAGCCGGTCACGATCCTGGCTTCGATCCCGATGCTCCGGCACATGGCCGCCATCGCAGACGCGAAATACTCGCAGTGCCCCTCACGATGATCCTCAAGGAACCACTCGATGGGGTCTTGACCGGTCGGCGGCGCCTGTATGTCCGTCGTGTATGTGAACTGCGTGTGCAGGAAGTCGCGTATGGCGATCACGGCCTGTCGATCGGTGAGACGGTCGCGCTGATCGCCGGCCGTAGGGATCTGCGCCGGCGCCAGGACGGATTCCGTGAGAGTGCGGACGACCAGCGAGGGGAAGGAAACCTCGCGCAGCCGCCCATCTTCCTCGGCGCGGGGCGCCTGAATGAAAGACTCGACCTCGTATTTCAACTCGCCGCGATGATCCGGGATCACGATTCGCTCGTCGCTGCGCGAGTCGAGAATGACCGTGCGGTCGAACCGAATCCTGGCCGTGCGATACACGTTGAACACGTAAGTCTGTTGGTCCCCGGCGCCGAGCAACGTGATCTCTTGGCGCAGCAACTGCCCCGTTGCACCAGTCAGTTGATGCCACGCGTCCGCTTGCACCCGCCAGCTCCGTGCTGGACCCGAATCCTGACGGCGCGTCCACGCGCCGGTGGCGGCGTCGTACGAACCAAGGACATTGCCGCGCAGGTAATAGACAATCGCCGGCCCACCGAGATTCTCACCGGCGTCGTTGGAAACGGCCACGTGCAGAACCGGCGTGAGCGATTCGGTGAGGAGCCCGGCCCTTCCGAGCTGGATCTCGCCCGTGAAGGACGTCCTCATGCCACGTGGCGACCCGGCCGCCGTGTGCAGAAAGTTCTCGCCGATCTCTCTTGGAATGAGCACAAACACGGCGATGGCGACCGTAACACCGCTGAGCACCAGGGCTGTGGCCGTGGCCCGAAACTGCACCGAGACCCCGTGTCCGACCGCTCGTTTGGGGCGCAGCGGCCTCGCCCAGGGCGGCGCCCGGCGTCGCGAGGCGATCAGGGCGCGTTCATGCGCGGCGTAGATCTGCAGCTGCATCACACCAACCACGAGAACCGGGACATAGACGATCAGGATGAGGCCCACCTCGAGGCGGACGCTGGTCATGACCGTCGCGATCACGAGAAACACGCTCAGGATGTACAGCTCCACGTAGTCGCGCGCGCTGGTGCGATCGAAGCACTTGATCACGGACAGAATCGCCATGAGCTCCGCGACGCGATCGAGCACGATACCGCGACGGAGCGTGAGCATCGCGATATACAGAATCGCCGCGAGCAGTGCGAGATTCAGCATCAGGCGCGGCACACGCGCCGCGACTGATCGCGTGCGGAACCACCACGCGCCCGCTGCTCCGGGGAGCGCGATGAGCGCCAACCCGACATCGCCGGCGGCCACGCAATACACCGCGATCGAAAGCAGCACAACCGCGAGCGTTACTTGACGGAATCGGCGGTACTGGTTCACGCGACGCGCTCCTGGTTCCCCGTAAGAAGCGCAGCCGCCCACGCTTCGAAGCGGCGGGCGAGCACGACGGGACGAGTGGCCGCCGGTTGCCCGCCGGCGAGCTGCTCGAGCAGCTGGATCGTGTCTTTGTCCGAAACCCACTGCTCGATCTCGTCGGAGCTGATGTGCCGGGCGTGTCGCGGGCCGAACGCGGAATCGACCTCTCCCGCGTGCACGACGATCGCGTTGTCGCGCGGTCCAACCGCCGTGGATACGACAGAGCCGCTCCCCCCCACCGTCGCCGACGGGCTAAGCCGACCGAGTGCGTCCAGGAGTCGATCCACCGCGCGGCAACCGGCGCCGGGTGGGATGGACAGCCCGACCAGCGGTGCTTCCAGGCCGACCATCGTGGCGTCGCGTCCGGCCCGACTTGCGATGCTGGCTGCCAACGCGATCGCCCTCTCGTTGGACGCGCGGAACTCGCTGGAGGCGTCGAGCCTGAGAATCACCCATAATCGATCCGGCACCGGCGAGGCGGACTGGGTGACGAGCACCTTTCCCGTCCGCGCCGTGGCCCGCCACGCGATGTGCCGAAGCTGGTCGCCCGGGACGAACTCGCGCAAGCCGAAGAACTCGTCGCCGCTGCCCGGCCTGCGCGACGAACGCAAGCCCGCCTCGGTCGAACCACTCGGCCGCTGGAGCAGCGCGTCGCGCATGGGAAGAACGAGCGGCCGCACCACCGTCCGGTCCCAGCGCGTCCGCTGAGTGACGGATTTCTTGGCGATCCCGAACGGGAACGATGACCAGACGCGGACCGCGTCGAACACGGGCGTCCCGCGTGTGGACGGCCAGACGACGGCTTCACACTCGACCTCCTGCCCGGGACCGACGTGGGCGACGAACGCGCGCGGCTGCGACAGATGGCGATTCCAGGTCGACGACTTCGTGTGCACTTCCTCGACGATCAGGGCGAACGCGGGAACAACACGATTCACGTTTCGGACCGTGTATCGGATGGTCATCGGCCGCCCCACGCCCGCATCGGACACCGACACACGCTCGACCCGGACGCCCAGCAGGGCCGCGCCACTCAGCACGCCGGACACGACAAGCCCCGCCATCGCGATCCCCAACGCCGCGAACAACAGGTTGTTCTGGCTGTTCAACGCCCCGAGCATGAGCAGCGTGGTGACCGCGACATACAGCACGCCGCCGGAGACGAAGTGGTACTGCCGGGCCAGCTTGACCCTCTTGCTCAATGCGGGGCTGGTCATCTCGGCCACGACGGGCGTCTCGCTCGCCGGCGTCGGGCGTGACGATCGTGCAGCGCGAGCGTCATGAGCCGAGAAACTCCGCGACGGGCGGCAGATCCTTCGTGGATGCCAGCCCGAACAGATCCAGGAATGACTTCGTCGTGCCGTACAGCATCGGTCGGCCCAGCTCCTCCGCCCGCCCGGTGATGGTCACCAGTCGCCGCTCGATCAGCGAGCGGAGCACGTCGCCGCACGAGACTCCCCTGATGGCCTCGAGGTCCGCGCGGGTGATCGGCTGCCTGTAGGCGACGACGGACAGGGTCTCGATCGCGGCGCGGGAGAGTTTCGTCTGCGTGCGCGAGGCGTGAAACGCTGCGATCACGGGAGCGAACTGGGCCAGCGTCATCACCCGGAAGCCCCCGGCCACCTTCTCGATTCGAAACGAGCGACCATTCCGGGCGTACTGCTCGTTGAGGTCCTTGATCGCCCGCTCGATACACGTGGCGCCCGGAGCCTCCTCCGAGGCGACATGGAGCGCCTCGGCGAGCCTGAGGGCGGAGATCGGCCGCTCGAGCGTGAGCAGGACCGCCTCGATCGAAGGCGCCAGATCGGCCGGGGTCGTGCGGGTGGGCTCGCACGAGAGGCCCGCCTGGTCCGTGACCGAGGCGTGCGGCGTGGTGGATTCTCTCTGGTGGGTCTGAACGTCCATGCGTGATGCTACCACCCCGGGCCATTGAACGGTATATTGCCGCCCAAGAGGTCTTCGTGTCGTCACGCCCAGCGGATCCGCGGGTGGCACGCCAGCCGGCGGTGAGGAGTCCCAGGCACTCATGTCGTCCGACCACGCCCCACTGCCGACAGACCAGCACCGATACACCGACCTGCCGGTGTTGACGCCGCGTCAGCTGCACGACCGACGCGAGCGAGTGTTTGTGCTGTTCGCGGGGCTGTTCCTCGGCTCGCTGACCATGCTCAACATCCTGGGCATCACCCGGTTCCTGAACCTGGCGTTCTTCATCGAGGGTTCGAGCGAGTGGAAGTACCCGCTGGCGATCGCGGTGGGCGTGCTGCCGTACCCCGTCACCTTCCTCTGCACGGACTTCATTTCGGAACTGTTCGGCAGAAGGCGAGCGAATTTCGTCGTGTTCATCGGACTGGTGCTCAACGTCTGGGTTGTATTCATTCTGTGGCTCGGAGGGGCTTGGCCGGGCTTCGATCCGGGGTTCAGTCCCAACGACGGCGAGACGTTCTTCCAGGTCAAGGATCTGGCGATGAAAGCCGTCCTCGCCTCCATGATCGCCTACATGGCCGCGCAGCTCATCGATGTCCAGCTCTTTCACTTCTGGAAGAACCTGACGGGTGGCAGGCATCTGTGGCTGCGGAACAACGGCTCCACGCTGGTCAGCCAGTTCGTGGACACGGTCGCGGTGATCTTCATCACGTTCGCGGCCGATCTGGCCAGCGGCGACAAGACACTCTTGTTGGTGCTCGCGCTCGTCGCGACGGGATACGTGTTCAAGCTGATCGTGGCGCTGGTTGACACGATCCCGTTCTACATCGGCGTCCGGGTGCTGACGCGGTACCTGCGTCTGCCCCCGCCGGGCATGGCGCCGACTGAGCGCGTGGTGCCCGCCCGGTAGCGCCGCCACACGCGAGATCGGCGACGGGCAGGCTTTGCGACCCGGAACCGAGGCCGAACGAGAAGCGTATGGAACGTGCGAGCGGGGCTCCCGTGGGCCCTCCTGTCGCCTCGCCATCCCCGGCAGGAGCAAGGGCCGGCGTCGAAGGACGTGCCGTGTCCGCCGGAGCGGGGATCCGGTGCCGAAGTGGATCCGTGTGCATTGGTGTGGATCCGTCATGGGGCGTGGCTAAGCTGTGCTTCCGCCGGGCCGGGCGCGATCCCGGCTTGGGCACACTGCCTCACGCATAGAGATCAACCGCATCGGTCTGCACGGGACCGACCAAGCCAACAGGGGACGCCACCATGGCCGAGAACCAGGACCAGCCGAAGACCCAGCAGATCCAGCTCCGCATCGACGAATCGAAGATGGTTTCGACGTATGCGAACACGATCCGTACGTCAACCACGACGGACGAGGTCGTCATGGACTTCGGTATGAACCTGCCGGTGCAGGGGCCGGACAATCAGGCCGCCCTGATGTTCAACGTCGGCAGCCGCATCATCATGAACTGGGGGGGGGCCAAGCGACTGGCGATCACGCTGGGGCAGGTGGTCCGCCAATATGAGGAGCGCAACGGTGAGATCCGCCTGCCCGGCCCGAGTCAGCCCGCCGAGGAGAGTGACGGGCCGAAGCTGGCCGACTGAGCGGCTGTTCGACACACGGTTGAACAGGCTTCGATCAGTGGGAGGTCGGTAGCACCCGTCGATGAGCACCGCCAAGCCGAGCGAAGCGACCGAAGCGAGGTTCCCGGCCGGTGAATTAGCCGCTGGCCGGGCCGCGCCCTCGGACCCGATGGCCGACCTGCGGGTCTTCCTCCAGTCCCTGCTCGAATACCAGAGCGGTCTCGTCGGGGCGATCGGGGGCGTGGTCGTGCTGCTCGGCACCGAGACCCGTCAAGGGGGCATCGCGGCCATCTTTGTGATGGACGACCCGGCGGCGCAGCCACTGCACGCGGCGCTCGCTCCCAACGGGAGAATCCGGTCGCTCATCGAACGCATCGGGCGCGATGTGGCGGCGGGAGCCGAGGGCGGCGACGTGCATCCGATCCGCCTGACCGAATCGGCGATGTACGACGCGAAACCGACGCACCGCGCGCTCGCATGCCCGATCGTGGCGGAAGGACGGACCGAGGGCGCGTTCATCCTCATTCAACCCAACGAGAGCACGGTGTCGCCGCAAGAGGCGCTGAGCCGACTCGAACTAACCACCGCGCGCCTCGAATCCTTCCTGTGGCGCCAGCGCGCGATGAGCGAGACGGAGCAGAGGATCCGGCTGCGCGAAACCCTCGAGCTGCTCGACGCCTCGCAGCAAGGAAGCAACGCCGAGGTGATGGGCTCGCTCATGTGCCACGAGCTTCAGCGGCGGTTCGGGTGCTCGCGCGTCTCGATTGGATTGATCCGCGGCGAACAGATCCGCCTGACGGCGCTCAGCGGCGTGGACCACCTCGATCGTCGCGGCGTCGCGGTCGGGGGGATCGAGAACGCCATGGACGAGTGCGCCGATCAGGACATCGAGGTGATCTTCCCGCCGCCGCCTGAAAGCGAACTGAACCCGGCCGATCGCCGCGTGACGCGGGCGCATGAGAAGCTGAGCGCGCAGTTCGGTCCGTCGAGCATACTGAGTCTTCCGCTGCGCGTCGAGGGCGATCTGGTCGGGGTAGTCGTGCTCGAGCGCCCGGCGGACAACCCCTTCCCGCCCGGATCCGCGACCTTGCTGCGGCTGGTTGCCGAGTTCATCGGCCCGGCCCTGTGGACACGGCGCATGGCGGATCGCGGCGTGCTGGCAGTGACGCGCGACCGCACGATGGATCTGTGCCGAGCGATCGTTGGACCGCGGCACACGGGCAAGAAACTGCTCGGAATGGCCGCAGCCATCGCGCTCGTGGTGGGCTCGATCCCGTGGCTTCCCCAGCAGATATCGGCGACGGCTGAGATCAAGGCGCTTCTGTCTCGCACCATTGTGCCCCCGTTCGAGGGCCACCTCGCTGAGGTGTATGTGCGCCCCGGGGATGAGGTGGAACAGGGCGACCCGCTCGCCGCGCTTGATACGCAGGAGTTGACCTATGAGCATGCCCGGCTGGAAGCGGAGCGGCAACGGTACAGAACCGAACGCGACGACGCACTGCGCGCCGGCCAGCAGGCCAAGGCCGAGTCGCTGTCTGATGACATCGCGGCGCTCGAACAGAGGCTGGGAATCGTCACGTATCGGCTGGAGCACGCCCTGATCCGGGCCCCGTTCACGGGAACGGTTGCGCAGGGCGATCTTGAAGCGCTGGTGGGCGCGCGGGTCGAGCCGACGACGCCGCTGTTCATTATCGTCGGCAGCGAGAACATCGCCGCCATTGATGTCGATGAGCGGGACATCACGGACGTGCGGATCGGCCAGACCGGCACGATGGTCCTCAAGGGGAGCCCGGGTGCGAAGATCCGCGTGCGCGTCTCGCACATCAGCCCGGTCGCCGAGCCGGTCGAAGGGGCCAACGTGTACAAGGTCGAGGCCGAGATCCTGACCATTCCCGCGGGCGTGGCTCTGTCGCCGGGCATGAGCGCGTCGGTGAAGCTCGGCGTCGAGCGGGACGGATCGATGGTGCGTCGATCGCCTTTGAGCACGATTTTTCGGCCGATCATCGACAGGCTGCGCATGTGGCTTTGGGTGTGAGTGTGACCGCCGGGAACGCAGTGAGGAACGAAACGTGCCCTGGGAAGAAGTCGGAGCCACGTTCAGCGACATCTGGTACCGCGTGGCGGAGTCCCGCCCGAGGCTGACGCCGCACGCCAATATCATTCGCCAGCGGTACGGCCCGACGATCGCGTACATCGTCGAGGATCCGGCCAGCGGGCAGTATTACCGGCTGAGCGAGTCGGCGTACTTCTTTGTCGGCCTGCTCGATGGGCGTCGGACCGTCGACGACGCGTGGAACGCGTGCAATGCACAACTCGGCGACGAAGCGCCGACCCAGCGCGAGTGTGTCCAGCTGCTCTCTCAACTTCAACTGTTCGGATTGCTCCTGGGCGACAACGAACTCGCCGCGGATATGGTGCTGGAACGCAAGCTGAAAGCGAGAGAGACGCGCGTCAAGCGACGCACCGGGATGTGGGTCTTCTGGAACATCCCGCTGTATAACCCGGAGCCGTTCCTCGATCGGCACAGGCGGGTTGTCGAGCTGATCTTCTCGCGGTGGGGCGCCCTGGTCTGGTTGGTGACGATGTCTGTCGCGGCGTATCTGCTGATCCGCAGCGCGGGTCGTTTCGGCGACGAGTTTGCGGGCCTGCTCGCGCTCGATCCGCGCGGCATGGCGGCGATGGGCGCCGTGTTCCTCGTGCTTCGAGCGATCCACGAGATGGGACACGCCGCGGCGTGCAAGGCGATGGGCGGGCGCAGCACGGAGATCGGAGTCATCATGATCGCCGGTGTATTGCCGCTGCCCTACTGCGACGCCACCACGGCGTGGCGCTTCGCGCGGATCCGGCCCCGCGTGCTCGTGTCCGCAGCCGGGGTGATCGTTGAGTCGCTCGTGGCTGCGATCGCCGGCATCTACTGGGCGCTGGCCGACCCGGCTGTGTCGCCCACGCTCGTTGGAATCGCGTACCAGGTGATGATCATCTCGGGCGTGTCGACGTTGCTCTTCAATCTCAACCCGCTGCTTCGCTACGACGGGTACTACATTCTGTCGGATCTGGTCGGCTCGCCGAACCTGTCGCAACGAAGCCGCGATCTCCTCCGATTTCTCATCGAGCGTTACATGTTCGGGCTCAAGAGCAGCCAGCCGCCGCGCGTGCGCGATCGGACCGAGGCGACGGTGCTCACCGTGTTCGGCCTCTTATCCACGCCGTACCGGATCTTCATCGGCCTCTCGATCGTGCTGCTGATCATGGATCGTTACGCCGCCTTCGGGTTGTTGCTGGGCGGCATGATGGCCGCGATGTGGCTGGTGTGGCCGGTGCTGAAGGTGATCGGGTATCTCGCGTCGTCGCCGAAACTGCTCGGACGGCGCGGGCGGGCGTGCCTGGTGTCGATGACCGCGGTGGGGATACCGCTGGTCGGGCTGGGCCTGGTGCCGGTGTCGTCGGCCGAGTATGCGCCCGCGATCGTCGAGGCTAAGCACGCCGCGCCGCTCCGGGCGGGCGAGTCCGGGTTTGTGCGGAGCATAGTGGCCCGAGCGGGCCAGCACGTCGCCAAGGGAGATCCAGTGGTCACGCTTCAGAGCCCCGAGCTCCAGGCCGAGGCCGCTCGCCTTGGCGCGCAGCTGGATCGGGCGCAGCGTCAGGTCGATGAGGCGATGTCCGGCCCGGCGCTGGACTTCGAGGTCGCCCTGGCGGCGCGCCAGCAGCTCCAGCTCCAATACGATCGCGTGGCACAGCGCCTGGACGCGCTGGTGCTGCGGGCGCCGATATCGGGCGTTGTCGCGCCGTCGGACGGCACGGCGGTCGACTTCGACAACATCGTCGGCCGATACCTGCCGCACGGCGCGCTCATCGGATTCGTATCCAGCCCGGAACTGGTGGTGCGGGCGCTCGTGCCTGACCGCAGCTATGCGCACATCCTCGCGGGCGCGGAGCCTAGCCCAAGCGTCACGGTGCGCGTGCGGGGTCATGCCGGACAGAGCGTTCCCGGAACGATCACCAGCCGCGCGACGATGGGCACGCGCGACCTGCAGAACCCAGCGTACGCGAGGCTGACCGCGGGTTCGATCGCTGTCGAGCCGTCGCAGTCCGGGCGACTCGTGGCGATGGAGACGCACTGGCTCATCGAGATCGAGGCCGACGAAAGCACTGACAATCCTGTTTCGAGCGCCCAGCCGGGTGTGCGTGCGCGGGTGCGGTTCGGCCTGGCCCGCGAGCCGCTCGCCGCGCAGCTCTTCCGCAGAGGCACCCAGTATCTGGACGCGAGGCTGCACCGATGAGCCTGCTGTCGGGCAGCATCTCGGTACGGGGCGCGGACGATCAGCGTGTCGATGATCGTCTCTGGGCATCGCTGGCCCGGCCATTTGTCCGCACGACGCCGACGCGGGGTGCCGACGCCATCGCGGAGCGACTGGCGGCGCGTGCGCTTCGTCGGCGCGCCCCAGCGAGAGACCGTCGCGAGGCGGAACGAATCGCCGGCCGAGCGGCGGCGCACTCGAAGCTGAGCGAGGCGGCGTTCGACGCGGTTGTGGATGAGTGCAGGGCGTCCGTGCTGTGCGTGGGAACGACCGGCGAATCGCTGGGCGAGGCCTACGCCGTGGCCTGCGAAGCCATTCGACGCCATGTCGGGCTCACTTTGCACGTCGAGCAGATCATGGGGGCGTTGGCGATGTCGCGCGGCTGCTGCGCGGAGATGGCCACCGGCGAAGGGAAGACGATCACGGCGGTGCTGCCCGCCGCCATCGAGGGCTGGATCGGACGGGGCCTGCACGTCATCACCGTGAACGATTATCTCGCCGACCGCGACGCCCGGATCACAGGCCCGGTATTTCGGCGGCTGGGCATAACCGTCGGGGTGCTTCAGGACGGGATGCCGCAGCTGGAGCGGAAGCAGGCGTACGCAAGGTGTGTCACCTACGCCGCCGACAAGCAGGTGATCTTCGACTTTCTGAGAGACCGCCTCGTGTCGCCGCTGAACCCGCGGCTGGCCTCGTTGCTCCTGGATGAACTCACGCGGGAGAGTCAGGTCACGCCAGGCCACCGTTGGGGCGACATGGTCGTGCAGCGCGGGTTGAACGCGGCGATCGTGGACGAGGCGGACAGCGTGCTCATCGACGAGGCGGTGACGCCGGCCATCATTGCCCAGGAACTGCCCGACGACGCCACCCGGCAGCGGACCATGCACTTTCGCATCGCGGCTGAACTCGCCGGGCGATTCGAGACGCAGCACGACTACACCGTCGATAAACGCCAGCACACGGTGCGCCTGACCGACGCCGGGCGGAACAAGCTGGCCGGGCTGGCCGGGGAGTTGCCCCCGTTCTGGGCGGGACCAAGGCGCAGCGAGGAGTTGCTCGTGCGCGCGATCTCCGCGCGGGAGCTGTACGTCAGGGACGACGACTACATCGTCCAGGAGGGCAAGCTCATCATCGTGGACCGCTCGACCGGACGGCTGCTCGACGGACGACAGTGGCAGCTCGGTGTGCACCAGGCCGTCGAGGCCAAGGAAGAACTGGATCTCAGCGACGAGCGCGTCACGAGCGCCCGCGTGAGCTACCAGCGGTTTTTCCAGCGTTACCGCAAGCTGAGCGGCATGACCGGGACCGCGTGGGAGGTCTCCGATGAGCTCTGGAAGTACTACCGCCTGCGGGTCGTGCGCGTGCCGACGCATCGGCCCGTGATCCGCGCCAAGGCCGGGGACCGCGTGTTCACGACCGAGGCGGAGAAGTTCATAGCCGTCGCAAAGCGCACCGAGTCGCTGCACCACGAGGGGCGGGCGGTGCTCATCGGCACGCGCAGCGTCGCCTCATCGGAACGACTCGGGCAGATGCTCAGTGATCGCGGCGTGCCGTGCCGAATCCTGAACGCGACACGCGAGGCGGAAGAGGCTCAGATCGTGGCCCAGGCGGGTCGCTCCGGCGCCGTGACGGTCGCGACGAACATGGCCGGTCGCGGCACCGATATCATCATCGACGACACAACGCGCAAGCTGGGCGGCCTGGTGGTGATCGCCACGGAACGGCACGCCGAGTCCCGCGTCGATCGTCAGCTCTACGGCCGCGCGGGTCGGCAGGGCGATCCCGGGCTCGCGGAGACCTACATATCGCTCGAAGACCAGCTGGTGGCTCGTCACGGTCTGAAACTGCTCGTCGCGCTCACACGTTCGACGCGCGGCACGGTTCGACGCCTGGCAGCGAGAGTTCTGTGGGGCGTGGCTCAGTGGTCGTCCGGCCGCCGCGCCGCGGTGCTTCGGTCCGAGAGCGCCAAGAGCGACGCCTGGATCGACCTGGCGATGCACCATCACAGTCGGTAGGCGGATCGCGGCGCACGTATTCAGACGTCTTTCTCAGGCCGCTCAGCGAACCCCGCTGCGCTCAGTTCTGATCCGGGCGCGGAATCGTCACGCGCAGCACCGCGAGTTCGTACGGATCTCGATCGCTGGGGCCGAACACGACCAGGGGCAGATCGGGGTTCGTGCTGGCGCGCGGGATGTAGGCGTCGTCGAGCGCCCGTGCGGATCGCACCGGTTCAGCGCTGAACGGGCCGCTCCGAAGCATCGAGAAAAACAGCTCGTTCGGCGTCGCGACGAAATACCCGGGCGTGTCCTGGAACCGGGATCGGGCCGCGGCGAAGGATCGTTCCGGGAATGTGCCGAAGCTCCCGTCTCGCCGATCCATCGCCACCAGACGCTTCAGGAGGGGATGGAAGAACACGACGGGCAGCTCGAGCAATGAGGCGTCCTGGTCTCCGGCCGGCAGGCCGTACCCCACCCCCGCGAGACACTGATAGGCCAGCGTCGCCGGCGCGTTGGACGCGATCCGTCGCTGCATCTCGATCGATCCGAGAACGAACGCGTCGCGTCTGATCGAGCTCTCGACGATGTGAATCGCCCGGACGATCAACTCGCCGTCCTCTTGGGCGAAGACATAGACAACGCCCGGCTCATCGGTGCACAACGGAAACATGGCCGAGGCCTCGTCGCTCGACTGCACATCCACATTGCCGAATCGATCCCGCATCACGAGCGAAACGGCGGGCTGACCGACGGAGCGTCTGGCGTACACGAGGTGGCCCGTGGGGGTGAAGACCGCATGGGCATTGACGTGCTGGTCGCGGACCAGCCACTCGACGCCGCCGGCGACCCAATCGACCAGCCCGATCCACCGCGAGCCGTCGGGCCTGGGCGACTCGACAAGAAACCCGTTCTCGCCGGCCGATCGCCCGAGCAAGAGCCCGGTCGGAAGCTGCAACGCGAACTCGACGCGATGCAGCCGGCGATCGGTGATCTCGTACACGGCGATCCGCGTGCGGAGTGGCGGGACGGCGCCGTCGGCGGCCAGCAGCGTCGGCCAGGTCGGCGCGGCACCCTCTTGCACCGCCAGGAATCGACCGTTCGGCGAGAGCATCGGCAGCACCTGCCCGTCGTAGCGAACCACCCCGACAGGCGTGATCTCCAGCCGAATCCGAGCGCTCGTCGTGACGTTCGCACGCAGGGTTGCGATGGGTCCGGTCGGCATCTCGACACGAGGCTCGGCCGATCGAGCCCCTCGCCCGATCGGCCGGCGAGACACCTCGACCTGGCACCCGGCCAACATCGCGACCGCTGCGAGAACAGAGCACAGACGCATCACCACGCGGGCTCTCCTCACTGGCCCTCGTTCTCCTTCTCGGCCCGCTGCCTGTCCAGCGTGTCTATGTAGGGCTGGTTGAGCTTTTCCAGCTCGCCGGTGTTCTCGACGACGTACGGCGTGATGAAGAAGAGCAGCTCGGACTCGACCGCAATCGTTTCCTTGGACTTGAAGAACCAGTCGAGAATCGGGATGTCGCCCAGGATCGGCACCTTGCGGATGATCTCCGTGTCCTCGCTCTGCTTGATTCCCGAGAGCACGATGGTCTGGCCGTTCTTGACGATGAGCTGAGTGGTGGCCTCGCTCCGGTCGACCACGATGCTGCCGTTGACGATCTGACCGGGCGCGATGCTGGAGACCTGGATATTGACGCGCAGATCCACGTCGCCGCTGGGCGTGATCCGAGGGCGGGCGCGAAGCTGGATTCCCACCGCGCGGTAGTCCGTGTTCACGGTCACCGCCCCTGTATCAAACGTCTGGACGGACACCGGAAACGCGATGTCCTGCCCGTCGAAGAAAGAAGCCTCCTGGTTGTCGCTCGTGAAGATCTCCGGCGAGGTGAGGATGTTCACGCTCGTGTTCTGGGCCAGGGCCTGGAGTACGACGTTCAGGTCGGTGTTCACGTTCAGCACCGACGTATCGAACGCATTGCCGAGGAGGTTGTTCTCCGTCGCATTCGCACCGATCCCGAACCGGATCGAGTTGTCGCCCGTCTGCAGATTGATTGCATCGCTGGACCAACGGAACCCCAGCGCCGTCGAGTCGTCCGTTGACACCTGCGCGATGATGACCCGAATCATCACCTGCCGCCCCGGCTTGTCGAGATCCTGGATCAGCTTGACGATGGACTCTTTGTATTCCGGCGGGGCCAGGACCATGAGCGCGTTCTGACGCCACACAGGGACGATGCGGATCTGAGAGATAAGGTTCGATGGCCCGCGCTCGTCGGTGGGCGGCCTCGATCGCTGCCACCAGAACTGGATCACGTCCACCTGCGGCTGGTTGTCCTGCGTCTGAGTGTCGTCCGCGGTGCTCGAGAACGGACTGATGTTGGACGACCCGGCGGCGAGCCCCGTCTCGGACCGGGGCAGCTGGGCGATCGTGCCGTCCTGCGCCAGCAGGGCGTTGAGCTGCTCGGCCACCTCCTCCGCGGACGAGTGCTTGAGTTCGACGATCGCCGGCAACCCCACGGTCTGCGGCCTGTCGATCTGGGCGATCATCTCGTCAACCACGCCGATGTTGTCCGGCGACTTCGTCAGCACGACCAGCTGGTTTGAATCCGCCAGCGGCTGGAACGAGAACTGCCCCGCCAGCCGGTTCACATCTTCGTCGTCGAAGAGCTCTGAAAGCGCATCGGCGACCTTGATCGGATCCGTATACAGCAGGGTATACACCTTGGGAACGACCTCTGCCTTCACGATCGGCACGTCCCAATCGTTCTCGATCAGGCCGCGGATCTGCGCCAGTATGCTCGGCTCGGCGACAACCGTCACCGAGTTCTGCTGAACATTGGCGCTGACGCGCAGATTCTCCGATGGATTTGACGAGTTCGAATCGCCGGCGCTGGTGCCGGCCCCGCCCCGGCCGCCGAAGTTGAACCGAACTTGTTGCTGAGTCCGCTGGTTGCCTCGCGCCTGATTGCCGGCGCCCTGGCCCGTGTCAGCCGCGTAGAGCTCTTCAATGTTCTCCTTGACCTGCTCGGCGTCGGCGTAGCGGAGGCGGAACGTCTCCGTCTGCACCGCGTCCGAGCGATCTCGGTCGAGCGAAGCGATCAGCCGCTCCATCCGCTGCAGCAGCGCGATGTTCCCCATCACCACCACCTGGTTGGACTCCTCGTCGACCGTCAGCTTCGCGTAGTCCGGAATCATGTCCTCGAGCAGGTCGCCCATCGTCTCCGCGGTCGAGTTGCTCAGCCCGAAGACCTTCTCGACGATCGTGCCGTAGTCGCGACGATCGAGCACGGACTCTTCGGACCCCAGAACCGGCACGTCCTGGCGATCGATCTCCGTGATGTCGCGAAGCGTGATCGTTTCGGCGGTCTCGACCACCGCGATCCCCTCCTGCTGCAGCGCGAGGAATATCAGATCGAGCGCACGCTGGCGCGGAATCAGCCGATCATTCAGGATCGTGATCCGCCGCGTCAGGACGTCGCTCTGGGGCAGGACGACCTTGCCCGTCGCCTCGACGATGAACGGCACGAGTTGATCGATGGAGACGTTCTTGAACGCGAGCACCGTGTCCGGGCCGCTCAGAATGCGACGACCCCGCTCGTCACGTCGGTCAGGTTGGGCGTCTCCCTCGTCCTGAAACGCCAACGCCTGCCCGCACACGAGCGTCAGCGCCGCAAGGGTGCCACACGCGGCGCGAATCGTCCATGAGAAGCGGTTGAAGTTCATCATCGTTGGTCTCCCGGCTGAACGCCCGCTGGCGGAATTGTCTGGTCAACTTCTGGTTCGTTGCCCGGCGTGGGCTCTGACGCGGCCGACTCGGCACGACCGGGTTCGCTCAAGGCCAGTTCGATCGGACCGAGAGCCTCGGCCCGCGCGGACTCCTCGTCGCCGGCCAGCACGACGCTGTCCCGCGCCAGGAATGGCACGTCGAACTCCACGCCCTGCCATTTCACCGTCACGCTCCACGGGGCGTCGGTCGAAATCACGCGCAGATCCCCCACCGCCTCGCCCCCGACGATCGCCTGCCGCTTGTCGGAGAACCAGACCATGTCGTTGAGGAGCCCGATCACGCTCGGCCCGCCGTAACGTGCCGGGGGTGGATCCACGTCGGGTCCGTCCTGGTTGTTGGCTGCAAACACCGGCCGTGGCGGAGGTGGCGCGGGTGTGAAGAACATGGTGCGCCCATCGATCTGCGCGACGTAATCCGAGAGCCGATCCTGCCCTGCCGGAAGGGAATCCGCAGGACTTTCGCTTGGGCTCGTGGTCGGCACGAGCAGCGCCGAGATCAGCGACACACCCGATACCGACGCGACGAGCACGTACAGCGCCAGCATCAGCGCGGCAATCCCGCCGCCGACACCGAGCAGTCGGCCCGCGCGCACCACATCGCCGCGGCTGGTGGTCATCGCGGGCCCTCCTTTCGGGCGAGGACCCATCCGTCGACGGTCATAGAGACCAGCACGCGCCGCTGTCCGGAGCGGTCGCGACGAATGTCCAGCCGCGACACACCGACAATGACGGGGCTCTGCTCCAACGCCGCGAGCACCGAAGCAAACTGCTCCGGCGTCGAGTCGAACCCGATCTCCTTGAATACCCGCTCGACCCGCTGGCCGGAATCGACCGAGCCACTCAGTGTGTCCGGCGGCAGCACCTTGTATCGAGAGGTGATGCTCTGGTTTTCGACGTTGAACTGCTCGAGGATCTCTCGGATGCTCTCGTCCATGTCGGCGGTTCGCTGCTCGAACGACGCCGGAGGCTCGACCACCCCGTATCGGCTCTCACCGACCGCAACCTCCGACACGAGCCCCGTCTGCTGGGCGGTCCGCGTGGCGTACTGCTTCAGCCACGCCGAGGCGTCCGTCGCTCTCATGTTGAAGCGTCCGTATGCGGTGAGCCCCGGCTCGATTGCGACGAAGTAGACCACCAGGAATACGCCCGCACCGATCGCGAACTTCATCACGAATGACAACTCAGTCAGTCGTAGCCACAACTTCGTCACGGCGTCCCCCCCGCCCTCAAGGCGTTGAGCCGCTCGTCGAGTTGGTTCAGCTCATCCTGCAAGCGGTTCTTCGCTTCTTCGTCCTCCACTTTTCTGAGGGCCGTGTACCGCGCGACCTTCGCCTTCATGAGCGCCGTTCTGTCCGTGCTCTGCAGTTGCTCCGGCGTCAGCGGGGGCGGGATATCGCCCGCGGGCTTCGCTGTCGAGGCCGGGCGTCGGTCACTGCCGTCGTTGCGTGCTTCGGCCCGACGGCTCCGAACGGGTGCGCGGCGAATCGAATCAGAGCCGGAACTCGGCGTCCAGTTCAAGTTGGACGCATCGTCTTCCTGGTACAGTTGCTGCGCGAGCGTCCGGGCGGCGAAGTCCTGCTCGCCGCGGTAGAGCACGTGGGCGTTCCCCACGTTTGCAGTGAGGGAGAACTCAATCGTGCCGTCGTCCGTGCCCTGCGTGCGCGCGGTCTGTGCGCGCTCGAACACGCCCGAGTCATTCAGATTGCCTCGAAACGTGTGCACGTCCTCCAGGAGCTCGGCCCGACCCTCGATCAGCACACTCCCCTGCTGCGGAGCGATCGTCACCTGGTCGACCTCCACGCCCATGGGCGCAGCCCGGGAGATGTCCGACAGAAGCTTCGTCACCGGCCAGTAGCTCTTATTCAACTCACCATACACCGCCGCGCTCCGCGATCGCTCTCGCTGTTGCAACTCGTGCTGTTTCGCGGCATCGGCCTTGTGTTCCAGCAGCGCGGCTCGACCCCATGCGAATGTCAACGGCGTCATCAGCATCAGCACGATCGCCGCCATGCATGTGACCAGCGCGTTGCGGGGCTGGGCCAGCCATCCAGCCGCCCGCACGAGCGCCGGCTCACTCACCGCCCTGGACGCCAGCGAAAGGCCCGCGAGCCCGCGCCGGTTTGCATGGGCTGAGCCCGCCACCAACGCCGCGCCCAGCGCGACGCCGAAGGTGTCCAGCCACGCCGCCGCTGGATCGATCCCGATCATCTTCGCCGACAGGGCCGCTCGATCCGAAGCGGACATGACCAGCACGATGTCACGAGCGCGGATGTCCTGATCGGCGGTATCGAGTCCAGCCGCGGCAGCGGTCTCTTCGATCGCACGCACGACCGCCTGACGCCACACGTCCTGGTTCGAGCCGTCCTCGACCAGGACGCGGGCCGCCGTGTCCTTTTCACCAGCCGCGAAGACCGAGATCGTGCCGGCGGACTGGTCGGCGTGCGCGAGCAGACCCTTGCGATCCGTTCGCAGCGCCTCGATCGAGGCCACCTCGGCCACCCAGCAGGCAGGATCGATGATCGCGGCCCAATCCACGGCGGCACCGTCACGGTCGATCCACCCGGTCAACAACGCGACGCGCTGGCCGTTCACCCCGCCGCGAACAACCCCGCCGGCCCGTCGGTGCGCGGGCGGGTCGCCGGGCAGCTGGGTTTCGAGCAGCAGCGAGATCGCGTCACCCGGATCGTCCCCGGCGCCGGGCATATCCACGCACCGGCAGACGCACTGTCGCGCCGGCGCGACGGCCACCACGAAATCGACATTGTGCCGCTTGATCACGCCGCACACGTCGCCCGCCTGCCCCAGCGGCAGGTCCACCGCCTCGAGCACCTCCGGCTGGGCATCCGTCGACAGCACCACGAGCCGCAAACGATCGCCCTGTGCGTGCACAGCCGCGACCCGCGTGGGTCGGCCGTTCCTGCCGGACTGGGCTGCCGTCGTGGTCATCGGATCCGAACCTCCCTGATGGTCACCGGGAGAGTGGAACGATCGAGTGTCGCGATGATTTCAACCTCGATCCCCGTGGCCGTATCTCGGCCCCGGGACCGGCAGATGTAGACGTTGGAGCGAACGTCGAGCACCTCGTACAGCTGCGCGAGCTGCTGCTGCGAGATCAGCACGGTCTCGTCGAGGATCTCCGGCAATGACGCAAATCCGGCGCTCCCCCGCGAGTTCCGGGCCGCGATCAGCGCGTCGATCACCGCGATGTCGATCCCCGGCAGATACTCGAGCACCTTGTCAGAACAGGTGTTGATGTTGACCTTGCCCAACCACGGTGTTCCGTCATCGAGCAGGTCCACGATCGTCGCTTCGGCCAGCAGCAGCGCGAGCTGATCGCTATTCAGGTTCTCCGGCCGGATCGCGCCCTGGTTTCCGCCGTCACCCTGGTTCAGCTGATTGAACATCGCAGTCAGGGGGGTGGAGATGTAGTCCGTCATCGACCGGGGCTGACCCGCGAGGATTCCCGACGCCCATCCGACGATCACGTCCGCCTGCTGCGCGGACACACCCGTGCGCTGGGCGACCTCACCGGGGTCAGCCTCGGCCAGGTTGAGCCTGGGTTGCCCGGACGACGCGTACCCGCCGCCCACGCTCGACGCCGTCACGAACTCGCCCCACTCACGGTCGAACTGTCCGTTTCCGTCGTCCTCCCAGATGTCCATTAGCCCGTTGAGGTTCAGGTCTTCGCCGCGCACGAATAGAGGCTCCACCCCGAGCACGAGCTCCAGTTCGAGCAGCGATCGGATCGGAGCGTTGCGCGGCAGGTACGGGTACGGCTGCTGGAGGTACTGGCTGTACTCGGCGCCGAAGTTGCTCACCTCGTCGTCGCCGTCCATCCAGTCGACGATCGCGTCGGCCGTGTCCTCGGTCATGTAGGGCAGGAGCAGCAGCGCGTCGGCGGTCATCGTCGCGATGTGGATTTTCGCGTGCGCGTCCTCGGGCCCGAGCAGCTCCACGTCGCGTTCGGTGTGCGATATCGCGTAGCTCGCTCCCGGATACGTACCCTCCGCGACGTCCTCCATGTCAAACACGACGCGGAGCGGATCGCTCGGGTCCGGGTTCAGCGTGTCGTGAGCCAGCCGCGCGATGGTCGCCTCGATCCCGCCCCGGGCCGCCCAATAGGCGCGGGTGCGTGCCATCACTTCCCGCCCTGCTGCCGCCTGGCGAAAGGTCGTCGATTGCAGCCCCATCAGCAGCGCCGTCGTCACCGCGACGACCCACAGGACGATGATGGTGGCGAAACCACTCGCTCGCGCGCTCATCGGTCGTCTCCCTCATCGCCATCGCTTGTGTCGATCGGCAACGGCGTGCGATCGATCGCGACCACGCGCCGCGCCACCACCGTGCGGTTCCCGCGATCATCCGTCGCTGTGACCTCGATGCGCAGCCCGTGCGGAAGCCCGTCCAGATCCGAATCCCAGGTTTCGAGCCATTCCTGGCCGTCGTACGCCTCGACCGAGAACGAGACCATTCCTTCCGCGATGACGCTCGCGACACCTCCGGCCGTCGGGTATTCGTCCAGCGCCGGGTCCATCCGCCGCCACATCGCGAATCCATCTCGGTCGTCCGATTCGCCCGCTTCGATCGCTTCGAGTCGGTACTGCACCTCAAAGTCCGCGCCCTCGGGCGTCCCGAACAGCCCGCGCACGGGTTCGATGGTCCGCACGATGAGCAGCAGATCATCGGCCGGCTTGCCCTTACGGGTGTCGCTCTGGATGACCACGCGGGTGAAGTACAGGTCGTGGTCGCGCACCAGCCGCAGTGCGTCGGTCGCGATCATCGCCGCGGCGGTGTGGGCGCGCTCCACGGCCTGCTGCCGGGCCGCCGACACCGATTTCGCCCGCGCCAGATTGGAAACCGCCGTCGTCGTCGCTCCGGTCACGATCGCCAGCACGATCGACCCGACGATCACTTCGACGAGCGTGAATCCGCGGCTGCGTTGTGCTGAATCGTCCATCATTCAGTACCTGCTCACGGGTTCGATGGGTGTGCGGATGGGGTCGGGCTCATCGCCCAGCCGGGGCGCCATGCTGGTCTGGATGGACGCGGACCGCTCGCCAGTGGGCGTATCCCAGAGAACCGTAGCCGTGACCTCGTACGGATCGCCGCCCGTGCCCCCTGAGAACTCAAGCTCGAACCGGTACGCCTCGAAGGGTTCCTCGCACGTGCCGCGCGTCTCGAATCGCCTGCGGTAGTTGTCCGGGCCTCGCATGAGGATGAGATTCAGCTGCTCATCGAGCAGCATGGCGACTTCCGTGAGCCGATCCCCCTGCGCCTGCGACCGCAACGCCCGTGCCGCGAGCCCGAGCACGACCGACAGCGCGATCGCCAGCAGGACCGATCCCACGATCGCGTCGATGAGGATCACGCCGCGCCGCGATGAGGACGACCTGCGGCTCACCATTCCTGCCGCCCCCTTCCCTCTTCGTCCAGATCTATGGTCATGCGATCCGCCTCGGCCGACTCGCCCGACCACACCTTCGCCACGCCCGACCCGCTCGGCAGGAACACGACCCATGACCTACCCCGATCGTCGAGACACTCGAGCGTGAGATCAGGCCTGCGCTCGCCGCGAGCCAGTTCGAGAATCCACTGATCGTCGTCCAGTTCGAGAGAGTCCGCAGCGGCTCGTTGCAGCGTGAGACCATCGAGACGCACAGGGAGAATCAGTGGATCGACGCGCCAGGGCCAGAGATCGTCCCCGCGTCGCCGCTCGTCGTCCTCCGAGGGTGTGAGCACGCTGAGCGTGGCCGACTCGGCGTCGAATCGGATCGCCACCGCCTGGCTTGTCAGGGCGTCGCGCTGGGCTGCGGCGGAGAGCAGTGTGCGGACCGCGTTCAGCGTCATCTTCGTCTGCGAGCGATTCTTCGAGACGAGCCGCGGCACGATCACACCCGCGAGCACTGAAAGCACGACGACCACCACCACCACCTCCAGGAGCGTGAACGCATGTGCCCGATCGTGGTGTCGCGTGCGCGTGCTCACGGCTTGATGATGTCCGCGGCGTCGCCCTCCCCGCCCGGCTGACCGTCCGACCCATAGCTCACGATGTCAAAGTCGATGTTGCGTTCTCCTGGAACCTTGAGCACGAACGGGCGGCCCCACGGGTCGAGCAAATCGTCGGGCTTGTCCACGTAAGGCTCCCATCCCTCGTCGGCGACACTGCCCGGCTTCTCCCAGAGTATGTCGATCGTGGAGCCGCGCTCCGGCATGCCGTGGTCGATGCTGAACATCCGCACCGCGTTGGCCAGGCTGGCCGCGGTGCTCGCCGCCGCGCTCGTCTTCGCCTGCCCGATGCGACCCAGGATCCTCGGCGTGATGATCATGGCGATCACACCAAGGATCACAACGATCACGAGCACCTCGATGATAGTGAACCCTTTGTTTTGTCTTTGTCGCTGTTTCATCGCTTCGACTCCTATCCCCCGATCTGATCCTGCATCTCCATCAACGGCAGCAGCACCGACAGCACGATGAACCCGACCACGCACGCCATCATCACCACCAGGATCGGCGGCAGCGCGGTCGTGAACAGCTTGAGACTCATCTCCGTTCGATCCTCGAACGCACCGGCCGCCTGATCGAGCATCTCGTCCAGGCGTCCCGTTCGCTCGCCCAGATTCACGATCTGCACGAGCATGGGCGGGAAGTAGCCGCTCTGCTCCATCGGGTCGGCGATGGTGCGACCGGCGGCGACCTGCACGCACACGTCGTCCACGACCGCCTCCATCGCCTTGTTGCCAAGCGTCCCCTTGGTCACCTGCAACGCGGACAGCACGGGCACGCCCGCGGACGTCAGCGTGCCCAGGGTTCGTGTGAACCGCGCGACGGCCACGTCCCGCAGCAGCCGCCCGAGCACCGGCGTCCCCAGCAGCGCCGCGTCCACGCGGATCCGCGTCTGCGGCTGTGCGTACCACCGCCGGGCGCCGTAATACACGAGCGCGACACCCGCCACGATGAGCCACCAGTACCCGCTGAAAATATCCGCTGTTCCGACCACGATCCGGGTCGGGAGCGGGAGCACGATGTTCGGCCCGACGCTCGCAATAATGCCCGGCACGATCACCGTCACCAGGATCACGATCGCCGCGAATATCAGCACGCCCAGGATCATGGGATAGAGCGTGGCACTGAGCACGGCGCGACGGAGCTTCAAGTCCCGGTCGAGCAGGTTTGCCGCCTGCGTCAGAACTTCTCCCAGCCGACCCGACGCCTCGCCGGCGCGGGTCATATTGACGATCAATTCGCCGAACTGCCCGTCCCGTGCCGCGAACGCCTCGGCCAGCGAGTGGCCGTGCTCCACGTCGTGCAGGATCGCACCGAGCAAGTCCTGCTGCGCCCGTTTGCGGACCTGCCTGGCAATGGTGCGGATCGCCTGCACGATGGGCAGCCCCGCCTGGATCGCCGTCGCAAGCTCGCGCACAAACGTGGCTGTCTCGCTCCGAGACATGGCCTTGCGTCGGATTCTCATGGTCGGCGCGGAGAAGAGGGCGGCGGGCGCATGATCGCTCTTGTTGCTGATCGGTTCGACGCGCTCGGGCGTGACCCCCCGCTGGAGGAGCGCACGAACCGCCGCGGCCCGATCGGTCGCGTCAATAGATCCGCTCGCGCCATGAGGGAAGACAGCGTGATACTGGAACGTGGCCATCAGATGTCGGCCTCTTCCGTGTCCTGCGTCGCGCGCAGCACCTCGTCCAGCGTGGTGAGCCCCTGGGCCGCCTTCATCAGCCCGTCGGTCCGCATCGGCACGTGCGCCGACGACGCCAGCGCGCTGAGTTCCTGCGCCGCGCGCTTCTGCGAGATCGCCTGCCGAATCCCCGACGTCACTTCGAGCACCTCATAGAACCCGATTCGGCCGCGCGTGCCGGATTGGTTGCACTCGTCGCACCCCATTCCGTGATAGCACTGTCCGTCGTCGAACAACTCCAGTTCGGCGGGCAGCAGCCGATGCATCAACTCTTCCGGGATCGGACGGGCCGCGCGACAGTTCTCGCAGATCCGTCGGCCGAGTCGTTGCGCCAGCACGCCCTCAAGAACGCTGGCGAGCAGGAACGGCTCGACGCCCATGTCCAGCAGCCGACCGATCGCGCTGACCGCGTCGTTCGTGTGAAGAGTGGAGAAGAGCAGGTGCCCGGTGAGCGCCGCTCGCACCGCGATGTCCGCGGTTTCCGAGTCGCGGATCTCCCCCACCATGATCACGTCGGGATCCTGGCGAAGAATGTGCCGCAGCCCCGACGCGAAGGACAGGCCCCGCTTTGGGTTCACGGGGATCTGGTTCACGCCGGTCAGCTCGTACTCGACCGGATCCTCGATCGTGATGATCTTCTTGGACGGGTCGTAGAGCTTGGTGAGCGCCGCGTAGAGCGTGGTCGTCTTTCCCGAGCCGGTCGGCCCGGTCACGAGCACCATGCCGTGCGGCAGGGCGATGAGCCGATCCATGGCGGCGCGGTCCGGCCCGCGCATGCCGAGCGCCTCGAGGTCCAGCCGGATCGCCTGCTTGTCCAGGATGCGCATCACGACCGACTCGCCGTACAGCGTCGGCACCGTCGACACGCGGATATCGATCTTCCGATCCTCGAACCGCAGCGAGATGTGCCCGTCCTGCGGCGTGTACCGCTCGGCGATGTTCATTGACGCCATGATCTTGACGCGGCTGGTGATCGCGGGCTGAAGCCGCTTGGGCGGCGAGTCCTGCTCATACAGCAGGCCGTCCACCCGGTATTTCACGGTGAGCGTCCTCTCGAACGGCTCGATGTGCACGTCCGAAGCGCGGGCGCGGATCGCTTCGAGGATGATCAGGTTGACGAGATTGATCAGCGACGGCTGCTCGGCCATGCGGTGCAGGTCGTCCGCCTCGATCGCTTCCAGATTGGCGATGAGGTGGTCCGCGTCGTCTCCCTCGGCGCCAAGCCTCGCCGCCATCTGCGACGCGGTCGTGCCATACACCGCCCGGATCAGCTCGGTCAGCACGTCCTTGGTGACCTCGATGCGCGTGACGGGTCGGCCTGCGGAGACCGAGATCTCGTCCGCCGCCGCGAAGTCGGTGACATCGGACATCGCCACCTGCAGCCTCGCGTCGTCGATCCGAACGGGCACGGCCTGCAATCGGACGGCCTGCTCGGCGGTGATCAGCGACGCCGCAGCCGGGTCGGCTTCGAGCTTGGCGCCCACCGAACCATTGCGACCCGCGGCGAGCTCGGTGGGCTTGGCTTCGACCGCGTGAGCCCGTTGAGCCGCCTTATGATCCGCCTGATTTGAATCGATTCTCGCCATACGAAGTTGCGGTGTCCGTCTTGAATCAGGAATCCATCGTACACCCGGCGAGTCTGAATCCACGGACGCGCCGATCCCGGCTCCGGGGTCGTGTTCGAGCGCACCATAAGCGCCGACACGAGTTCACACGTTCAACGAATCACTCCCGCCGATCTTGCACGATTGGGAGGTCTAGCCGCCCCCGCCCGGGGAAAGGTGGATCATCATCCCGCTATCGGTCTGAAACCGCCGGCCTGCCCCTGATTGGGGGTCATCCGGCGTGGGCATCTGCTCGCGCTGGTCCGGGGTGAGAACGGCGTGAATCTTGTCCCCGTACCGCTCATCGACCTTGTGGCGTGCCGCCCGGGCCTTCGAGACCGGGTCGTCGGAATCCTCTCCCATCGAATACCGGATCATCAGCTGGCCGACCGCCCAGCCCGTGCCGCCCTCTTCCTCCTGATCGCGTATGGCGGCGACCCACTTCTCATCCGCCGACGCTCTGTCCCGCGTGTAGGAGGTGTGGATCTCGCCGAGCGACTGGCGCTGGTCGGGGGCGAGATCATCGAGCGACTCGGCGGCGAGGAGCACGCGGTCCACACTGGATTCCTTGTAGACGCGCGGGAAGCTCCGCCGTCTGGTCTCACCTCGAAACTGTGCCGCGAGCTCCTCGGGGAGCATCGACTCGATCAGTCGTGCGTGGCGACGGTTCAGGTCTCGCACCCGCAGACCCACCTCGCGCGTCTTGGCGGACATCTCCTCTATCTCCGACAGGTCAAACCCCATGAACGTGCCGGAAGAGGATTCTCGCATCTTCTCGAGCGTCGCGGCCTTGGCGATCAATGCGCGGTCCAGCTCAAGCTCATATTGCTCGAGCGCCGCCCTGACTTCGTCGCCGAGATCCAGCCCGTCGCCCACCGAGTCCGCGATCGCGATCAGGTCAACCGTCTCGCCGCTCAACGAGCCCTGCCGGAGCACCGTTTCCCGCCGGCGGAGGCGTTGCACGCGCTCCCACTTCGACGCCTGCTGATCGTCGAGCAAGAGCCTCAGATCGCTGAAGAACGACGCCTCGATCGCCCTGGAACGCTCGGCGAAGTCCTCCGAGATCGCTGGCATGCGCTCCATCATGATCGTGTGGTCTTGCGTCTCGCGGAACTCCTCCATCAAGGCCCGCAGTCGGTTTCGACGCTCTCGCGAGGCGTCCTCGATGTTGGCTGTGTACTGCTCGAGCAGTCCCTGGGCGATCTCGACCTGGGTTTCTTCGAGGCCGAGCAGTCGGCTGTACGCGGCGACGCTTCGACTCGTCACTCGGCTCGCTGTACGCGCCCCTCGAAACCCGCCGACGCTCTCGAAGACCATGACCTGCTGCGACCACGCCGTCGAGGCTGTGCCGCCCAGAGCAGCGGTCGCGAGCACCACCGCAGTGACAACACGTCCGAGCCCGATCCGTGCCATGTCCATTGCTGCGCTCCTCGTTGCCCGGTCGGTGCGGACCGGGCGAGTGGAATGAGGCCACACCGCGCGGGCTCCAGCCCGCGCGGTGTGGGTCAGTCCTCTGGATGCGCCAGATCCCATAATCCGGCACTCGGTCGGAGGTCCATCCTACACGAACTCGGGTACGCCGGTCAGCCTATCCCGAATTGTTACCGAACAACGAACCGCGATTCTAGCGGTCGCGGCGGAACTGCCGCCCACGGTCCCCGCGCTGCTCGCGCTCGCGCTGGCGAATTTCGTTCAGTTGGTTCTCGAGCCTCTCAGCCTGACTCTCAGTGAGAAGCCTCTGGATGTTCTCGACGGTGTGAGAGTCCAAGTCGCGCTTCTTCTGCACGACCTTTTCCAGAGGCGTTTGATCGCGGTCTCCGCCCCGATTACCACGGTCTCCGGCCCCAAGATAGCGACCCCACTCGCGCCAGTTCATCGACATTTCTAACTCTTCAGTCACAGCGATGTGCCGTTCGTTCAGGATGAACGTGTCGCGGCTGAATCCCTCGCCAATCTCTTCAACCATCGATCTTTGCTCGCCACTCAGATCTTCGTACGCAAGCACAAGGTCAAGCACGCGCTGCGCACGTCCGGGCCTGAACACCTGGGGGAAGCTGGCTCGCTTGAATGCGTCATTGAAACGGGCTTGTTCCTCACCCGCCAGCATTCCCCCAATCTCTCGGGCATAACGACGATTGACATCTCTCACTCGAACGCTGAATCTGCGCATTCTAATGAACAGTTCGTTAATCGCGTCGTCATCACCTGAACCCCAGACCTTTTGTATCTGAGCCCCAACTCGGGTCTGACCCTCGTAGCGAGCGGCGAGCACGCGATCAAAGTCCACCTCGTACTGCCCGAGCAAAGGACTTACCGATGCCAGCGACGCCTCTTCCAATTCAACCTGCGGGACGAGCTTGGTGAGATCCACGCGTTCGCCGCTAAAACCCCCTAGCGGAACCGACTGATTCCTGCGAATGGCTCGTTCCAGAATCGGCCACTGCTGTGCCTGTTCCTCGCTCAGAATAACGCGAACATCACCGAGAAACTGCCCTTCCAAGTCCAAACGCATCTTGTTGGCCTTCTCTATCATTTGGCCTTGACGACCGTCGCGGTCGAAGACTCCAGCTGACATCGCCTTTATGTGCGCTTCGCGCTCGGCGCGCTGCTTGCGGGAGATCTCTTGCGTTCTTTGCATGAAGTCCTCAAACAGCAGGTGCACCACCTCCCGTTGCTCATCATCAAGCATCAGAATGTCTTCGAGCTGGCGAAGATCGCGGCTGCTGAGTCCAGCATTTAGACCCCCATGGCCTCCGAACTGAGCGAAGGCAACGGGCGATGCTGCGGCGACTGAAACAGCAAGAACAGCTGCCCCAACCACGTGTCCGAGCCCGATCCGCGTGGCTTCCATTGCTGCGCTCCTGGTTGCCCGGTCGGTGCAAACCCGGCGTGTGGAATGAGGCCACCCACACGGGTTCCGGCCTGTACGGTCGGAGTCAGTCCTTGTGGATTCGCCCGATCTCATAACTCGGCGCTTGGTCGAAGGAGCAGCCTACACGATCTCGGGTACGCCGGTCAGCCTATCCCGAATTGTTAGCGAACAACGAACGGCGAATTTAGCGGTCGCGGCGGAACTGCCGCCCACGGTCCCCGCGCTGCTCGCGCTCGCGCTGGCGAATCTCGTTCAGTTGGTCTTCGAGTCGCTCGGCCTGAGCTTCACTGAGGAGCCTCTGGATGGTCTCGACGGTGTGTGCGTCCAGCTCGCGCTTCTTCTGGACGAACTCCGCGCCCGGTCCGGCGTCGCGATTGCCCCGGCCTCCGCGATCGCCACGATCGCCTCGGTCACCGCGATTGCCACGACCGCCCCCGCCCTGATCGCGCCCGCCGCGCCCGCGCATGCGGAACATATCGCGCACGGTCATCGACATCTCGGATTCCTCGATGGCGGCGGCGTGCTGCTGGTTCACCTTGCTCACGTCACGCTCGTACGTCTCACGGATCGACGCGATCGCGTCGCGTTGTTCCTCGGTCAGATCCTCGTACGCCGAGATCAGCTCCATCACGCGCTGTCCCCGGCCCGGGCGATACACCTGCGGGAAGCTCGAGCGCTTGTAGGAATCCTGAAAACGGGCCTTGTGATCGTCGGCCAGAAGCCCCTCGATCTCGCGGGCGTACCGCCGGTTCAGGTCGCGCACGCGGGCACTCATCTTGCGTTGTTTCTCGAACAACTCCTCGCCGGCTTCAGCGTCGCCCGAGCGAAATACCTCACGAGCCTGCTCCATGGCGCGTGTCTGCGCCGCGTCGCGGGCCACGAGGGCGCGATCCAGATCGACCTCGTACCGCTCGAGCACCGTCTCCACTTCGGCAAGCTGCTCTTCGCTGAGATCGACCTGCCCGACGACGCGCGTCAGATCCACCCGTTCGCCGCTGAGGAACCCTCTCCGCAACGACTGGTCCCTGCGGATCGCCCGCTCGAGCCGGGGCCATTGCGTCGCCTGGTCCTCGGTCAGCATGACCCGGACATCACCCAGAAGCCGATCCTGCAGCGCCTGTCTTTTTTTCCCGAATTGCTCGCCCACGGTGCGGAACCGGCTGAAGTCACCGCCTCCTCCGCCCGACCGCATCGCCTCGCGCATGCTCTCCATCTGCGAACGCCGTTCCTGGCTCAGATCCTGCGTCTCCTGCATGTACTCCTCGAACAGGATCTGGACGACATCGCGCTGTTCTTCGGTCAGACGAAGGATCTCGGCATATTGCTCCAGGTTCCGGCTGTTGATGCCCGCCGAGCCTCCAAAGCCACCAAAGCCGCCTCCGAACTGGGCCTGGGCGGCTGGCGCGAAGACCCCAAGGCACGCCGCAGCGATAAGTGCTCGCATCGCGATTCTGGGGTACCTGCCGACCAATCCTGAACTGCTCACCGTTGTTCTTGTCAGACGCATTGCTTCGACTCCTGCTCACTCGTGGCGCGACACCTGTGTCATTTCCCCCGGCCGCCTCGCGCCGGCTGCCTAACGCCGCCATTCGAGGAAATTGCACGTGAGACTGGTTTTCGGACGCAGATCCCGCTCTGGAGCTGGTGTCTTCACGGGGTTCAAACGCCTTGCGAACATCCGGCGGCGAGGCATGGCGTGCGTTGGCCGACGATAAGCGCTCCCGGTGCAGGATCCAGGAGCCTCAGTTGGCCCGCCCATTTGCCGATAGTTTCGGGGAACACAGCATTTGATGAGGTCGGCTGCGCCGGCCCTTTGCCACATGCCCACTCAAGAAGTAGAGATACCGGTCCGTCGTCCACCGCACCGCCGAGGCGTTCGCTGGCGCTTCAACCTGACGGTGCGCGTGCTGGTGGTGTGTCCGCTGGTGGCGGGCGGGGGCTTTGTGTGGGCGTTGACGAGGAGCCCCGGGTCGGCTCCCGCAGCAATGCAGGCTTTGGCTGGATCGATCGCGGGGTGGGCGCTGGCGTCGGCGGCGCTCACGTTGGTAGTGGTCGTCGCGGTGATTCGGGCCGCCAAGCCGCTGCTGGCGATACGCGGCGCCATGGCGGCGATCGCCCGCGGGGAGACCGACACCGCCGCCCTGCGCCTGGACGAGCGGACGGGTCCGGAAGCCGAGGCCTGGAACAAGCACCTCGAGGAGGTCGACAGGGCGAGGGAGGCAGCGCGGGCCACCGTGATCGCGCAGACGATTGCCGCGTCCAGACCCGGCGCCGACGCGCTCGAGCAGGCGTGCGCCGCGCTGTGGCTGGGATGCGTCGTGGTGGATTCCCGCGGGCGCGTGGTGTTCTGCAACGGCGCCGCGGGACGACTGCTGCGGACCTCGCCACAGCACGCTATCGGAAGCCCGATCGACCAGATCATCGATGATCCCGAGGCCCTGGCGATGGTTCGCGAGGCCGGGGCATCTTCCGGCCGAAAGCGGTGCAAGACGAAGGCCAGGTCCGGCGATGACGACGCCGAAACCGTGCTTCGCTTCAGCGCCACGCGAGCGGGGTCGGACGCGGGC
Source organism: Planctomycetota bacterium (assembly GCA_022563015.1). Taxonomy (GTDB): domain Bacteria; phylum Planctomycetota; class Phycisphaerae; order Phycisphaerales; family UBA1924; genus JADFGU01. Next base: position 13,673 of record JADFOF010000001.1, on the reverse strand, counting down.
TCGCCGCTCATCATCCTGATCGAGGATCTCACGCAACAGCACGCGGCCGATGTGGCCCGCGACACCTTTGTCACTCAGGCGACCCACGAGCTGCGCACGCCACTGACAAACATCCGCCTCTACGCCGAACGGGCGATCGAGCAGGGCGAGGATCCTCTGATCCGTGGCGAATGTCTCAATGTGATCAACCAGGAGGCGCGCCGGCTCGAGCGGATCGTCACGGACATGCTCTCCGCCTCGGAAATCGATGCCGGCTCACTCCAGATCGAGGTCGCGGAGGTGCATCTTGAGGCGCTCATGGACGAGCTCAAGCTCGACTACGACGAGCTCGCCCGGAACAAAGACATCACCTTCACGCTTGAACTGCCACCGAAGCTTTTCGTGCTGCACGCGGACCGCGACAAACTGACGATGGCCCTGCACAACCTGGTCGGCAACGCCTTCAAGTATACGCCCGCCGGAGGATTCGTCACCGTGTCGGTGCGACAGGATGAGAGCGAGCTCAACGTCTCGGTGAGCGACAACGGCATCGGCATCCGGCCCGAAGACCAGAATCGGATCTTCGAGAAGTTCTATCGAGTGCAGGACCAGCGCGTCTCGAGAATCTCAGGCTCAGGACTCGGGCTTTCGCTGGCGCGGGAAGTGATTCGGCTGCACGGCGGACAACTCACCGTTCAGTCCGAGCCCGACCGCGGGAGCACGTTTACGTTGAGCATTCCGAATCGGACCAAGGCCGCATAGTTTCGCCATGGAAATCCACGAACACAGACAAGGTGCGGTGACGATCGTCTCTCCCATCGGTCCCCTGGTCGAGACCGACGCGCCCGTGTTCAGGGCGCGCATCGAAGCCGTCGCCGAACGCAGTCTCGGTCGGCTGGTTCTCGATCTGGGATCCGTGGCGTACGTGGACAGCATCGGGCTTGAATGCCTGATGCAGACGGCCGAGAGCACCGGTCGCGCGGGCGAATGTCTGAAGGTGTGCGGCGTCAACGACACCATCAGGGAGGTGCTCGATCTCACGGATCTGTCGCCGCTGTTCGAGTTCTTCAGCAACCAGGCGGACGCTGTTCGGAGCTTCCTGTGAAACCCTCGTCACAACCACCCCGGGTCGGTGAGGCGCTCGTCAGCGAGGGCGTCATCACGAACGAAGAGCTCGAGACCGCCCTGGCCGTGCAACGCCGCTCCGGACGCCTGCTCGGCGAGGTGCTGGTTGAGGAGGGAGTCGTTCCGGCCGGCGTCTTGATCAGGGCGCTGGCGAACCGCCTGGGCGTGAAGGGCTGCCAGCTCCGGCACGGGATGATCGATCCGGCGCTGCTCAAACTCATCGGCGCCGAAGAGGCCGAACGGCTCAAGGTCATCCCGATGTTCCGCGTCTGCGATACCCTGACGCTGGCGATGGCCGAGCCGCAATCGCTGCCCACGATCGACCGCGTGCGCTCGCTGACGGGCTGCAAGATCAGGCCGGTGCTCGCGCTCGAGAGCAACATCCTGGAGTTCGTGCGCAAGTACGCCGCGGGCGACGTCGATGTCAACTCGTTCCTGGCGTCCCTGTCCGAATCCAACGTCCAGGTCATCGAGAAGGAGTCGATCGACGACGATACGGCCACGGATCTCGACAAGATGGTCGAGGGCAGCCCGATCGTCACGCTGATCAACGTCGCCCTGCTGACCTCGATCAAGGCCGGCGCCAGCGACATCCACATCGAACCCACCAACCGCGGGACGCGCATGCGGCAGCGGATCGACGGCGTTCTGCGCGAACTCATGAATCCACCGCCGGGCATGCACTCGGCCATCGTCTCGCGCGTCAAGGTCATCGGCAAGATGGACATCGGTGAGCGCCGTCTGCCACAGGAGGGCCGCGTCCACATCGTCGCGGAAGGACGCGAGATCGATCTTCGCGTGTCCAGCATGCCGACGCTGCTCGGTGAGAAGCTCGTCATCCGCATCCTGGACAAGGACAACCTCAAGGTGCAATTGTCGGATCTGGGCATGCGAGTGAGATCGCTGGAGAGCGTGCGCCGCGTGCTGGCCCGCCCGTACGGACTCCTGCTGGTCACGGGACCGACCGGGAGCGGCAAGACGACCACGCTGTACTCGGCGATCGATCTGCTGCGCGGGCCGACACGAAACATCGTCACCGCCGAGGATCCGGTCGAGTATCGGCTTGATTATGTCAACCAGGTGCAGGTGCAGGAATCGATCGGGCTGACCTTCGCCCGGGTGCTGCGGAGCCTGCTGCGCCAGGATCCCGACGTGATGATGGTGGGCGAGGTTCGCGACCAGGAGACGGCCCGCGTGGCGATCCAGGCCGCCCTGACCGGCCACGTCGTGCTCGCCACGCTGCACACCAACGACGCGCCCGGAGCGATTGCGAGGCTGGTGGACATGGGCATCGAATCGTACCTGATCTCGGGCGCTCTGCAGGGCGTCGTCGCCCAGCGGCTGGCGCGGATGATCTGTCCCGCGTGCGCGACGAACTACTACCCTGTCGAACAGGTGCTGATCGACGCCGGGCTGGACCCGGCCGAGGGGCGGTCGTTCCGCAAGGGCGAGGGGTGCCGGCAGTGTCACGACAGCGGGTTCCAGGGACGCCTGGGCATCTTCGAGGTCATGGAGGTCGACGGGCGCATGCGTCAGTTGATCCACGCCGGCGAGCCCACGCACGCGCTGCGGCAGGTTCTGCGGCGCAGCGGCGTCTATTCATTGCGACGCGAAGGGGTCGAGCACGCGCTGGAGGGCAAGACGAGCCTTGAAGAAGTCCTGCGCGTCACGAGCATCGAGGACGATCAGTCCTGCAGCGACGATCAGGCTGATACCGGCGGGGCCGCGGCATGAAGCTGACGTACGAAGCGTATGACTCTGATGGCACAAAGGTCACGGACACCATCACCGCCGGGACGGTGGCCGAGGCGTCCGACAAGCTGCGCGCCCATGGCCTGATCCCGCTCTCGGTGCGCCCCTGCGACTCGGAGGCCGATCGCTCGTCGGTGCGCTCAGTTCGGCTGCGGCGACGGAACGATCTCAAGCGTGTCAGCGACTTCTGCCGGCAATTGAGCGTGCTCGTGGGCGCCGGGACACCGGTCGTGCAGGCGCTGGGCGCGGTGGAGCGCCAGCAGGACGATCCGGTGTGGGCCGGGATCGTCACCGACATCCGCTCGCGGGTTGAGAACGGCGCGTCGCTTTCAGGAGCGCTCGAGCATCACAGCAAGCGGTTCGATGTCGTCTGCCAGAGCCTCGTCGCGGCCGGAGAGTCGAGCGGCCAACTGAAACCCATGCTGGACCGCCTCGCGCATATGACACGGCAAAGGCTGCGCACGCGCAACGCCATCATGGGGTCGCTGGCGTATCCGTCCATCCTGCTGTTCGTCTCGATGGCCGTGATGGTCGCGATGATCACGTTTGTGTTGCCACGATTCGCCGAGCTGTTCGACACGCTTGACGCCCCGCTTCCGCCGAGCACGCAGTTGCTCATGGGCTTCAGCTCTTTCATTCGCATGTACTGGTGGGCGCTCGTGCCCGCTGTCGTCGGGACCGTGGTCGGCGCAGCATTCTGGGCGACACGACCCGCGGGCAAGCAGACGATCGGGAACTACATGCTGAGCGTGCCCGTTCTCGGCCGGGTCGCGCAGCATCTCATCACCGCGCGAATTGTTCGCCTCCTGGGTACGCTGCTGGAGAGCAAGGTGTCTCTGCTCGACGCGCTCGAACTGTGTGGGCAGGCCGCGGGAAACGAACGATACCGGCAACTGATCGACGCCGCCCAGGCCGCAGTCACCGACGGCGACACCCTCACCGCGGCATTCCGAAAATCCAGGCTGATCAGCCCCACGGTCGTCGAGGCCATGGACACCGGCGAGCGCACGGGCACGCTCGGCTGCGTGCTGATCGGCATCGCCGACGTCCTCGACGAGGACAACGAGATGACGCTTCGCTCGATGTCCACGATTGTCGAGCCGTTCATTCTCATTCTGCTCGGCTTTGTCGTGGGGTTCGTGGCGCTGAGCATGTTCCTCCCACTGCTTGATCTGACGTCGGCGACACAGGGGGCCGCGTGATGAGCCGCAGAGGCGCGAACGTCGGCGTCATCGGACTGGATGTGTGCTCGCGGCACATCGCGGCGGTCCAACTCACCAGGGACGGCGAGATCGCAGCCGCGGCACGCTTCTCGCGCGTCGAGACGGGGCTCTCCCTGTCCGCCCGCGAGTCCGACCGCATCGGTGAGATCCTCGATCGGCAGGGATTCCGCGGCAAGCAGGTGTCGGTCGGTGTGCCGGATCCGGATCTCATGTGGGCGTCGTTCTTGCTGCCGCCGCGGTCGAGCGGGGCACCTATCGAGTCGCTCGCGGTGGCCGAACTTGCGAGCAATGCGGGTCTGTCCGCCGACCAGATCACAGCGGGGTGCTGGGACACGCCAGACTTCGCGCGGGCGGGGGAGCAGACGCAGATCGTCGCTGTCGGATGCGGGAACGATAAAGCCAACGAGTTTCTTGAACCGCTGGATCAGGCCGGTTTCGATATCGTTTCGCTCTATCCCAGGCCGTGCGCCGCCGTCGCGGCGTGCGAGCCCATGGTCGCGTCGGGCGGCGGGCTCGTTGCGATGATCGAGATCGGAGATACGGGGTCGGCGCCGCAACTGCTCATCGCCGGGCTTCCCATCTATCATCGATGCACTTCCGAGATCGGTGTGGACCACCTTCTGGACGATATCGAAAAGCGCCTCGGCTTCGATCGGATGTCGTGCGAGTTTCTGATCGAGCGAATGAATACGCCCTCGGGACTGGACACTGACGCCGGCTGGGTTCTGGTCGAGATCGCCCGGCTGATCAGCACCTACCTCGACACGCTCAGCGACGAGATTCACACCGCGCTCAACTACGCGTCGTATTGCTATCCGCACGTCACGACGGATCGAGTGATTCTGTTCGGCCAGGGCGCGAGGCTGCCTGGAGTTCGCGAGCACGTGGGACAGCAGATCGGGCACAGCCCCATGATCGCGACGCCGAGCCGGTTCGCAACGTGTCCGTCGCATGTCGCGCACATCGCCGACGATCCCGCACTCATTGTCGCGCTCGGGCTGGCCAGGCACCGGGGTGAGCCATGATCATGGCGAATCTATTGCCGGCAGCTCGCCGGATCGCACGATGCCGAAAAGTGCGCACGCGAGCGTGGATCGGCGGCATCTGCATCGGCACGATGGTGCTCACCGGTGTGTTTGTGACCGTCGCGGCCACCTGGCGCGACGATCGCGCGCAGCTCCGCGAGATGCTTGAGGACTCGGAAGGATCCAACCGGGTGCTCGAGGATCGGATCGTTTCTCTCGATCGGGAGCTGGAGCACGCCTGGGCGGGGCTCTACGCGGCGGAACGAATCAGAGATCAGCCGGACTGGAGCATCCTGCTGGCTGCTGTCGCCGCGCGCACCGGCGAACAGATCGTGCTCGCTCGGATCGGGCTGGAGCGGCCCGCACCGACACGACCCCGGAGTCGCACGCCTGAGGGGACGGCCGCGGCTCAGCCACGCCCACAGCCGCGGGACCTGGTGCTCTCCGGCACCGGCGTATCCGCCCACCAGGTATCGCTGTTCTCAGTCCGGCTGGAGGAGCTGAGTCTGTTCAGCCGGGTCATCATCGAGCAGAGCGCGCGCGACCAGAGGGGCCTTGAAGGCTCCATCGCGTTCACCATCCGGTGCACTCTCATCGAGGAGGTGGACTAGCCCATGCAGACCTGGCTGAGCACGTTCTTCAAGGTCGACATGAGCGGCGCCATCGCGTCGCTTGTCATCCTCGGCGCGGGGTACGGGGTCGGGTTTCGCCCCATCTTCGACGCACGATCCGAGCGTCGCGCCCTTCATCAGCACCTCGAGGCGTCACGGCAACTCGCGGCCCAGCACCGCGTGGATGAGCAACGAATCGAGACGGCGCTGGCCGACGTGCGCGCCCGGATCTCAGGAGCCATCCACTTGTCGGACCGGGCGCAGGCGAACCACACCATCAGCCTGATTACGGAGTTGGCGCAGAACACCGGGCTGATCGTGGAGTCGAGCACGGCTAGCGAAACGATAGACAACGAGTTGCACGCGATCGTTCCGATACTGCTGTCGGGAAAAGGGGGCTTTCTGGCAACGACGCGCTTCATTCATGCGCTCGTCGAGCAGTATCCCGATGTGAACGTCCGATCGTTCCAGATCGCGACCAACCCGGCGGCGGCCGGCGAGACGCCCGAGTTTCACCTCGAACTGGCGTGGTATGTTTTGCCGGAGCGGGACAAATAATATCTCGGCGGCCTCCTTGAAATTGACGCGTGTGTTTGCACCCATATATCCGTGTCCAGGGAGCGGCTTATCCTGACCGCGATTCTCGGAACCGGGATCGTCGCATTGGCGGTCGATCGCTTTGTCCTGAGTGGCGACATGACGGGTCCGGCCGATGCCGCCGCCTCTCAGGCGACGTATGCCGTGTCGTCCTCGCCAGCCACGACCGTCGAGGAGCAGGGCAACCAGACGTCGCTCGGCGCTCGCCTGCATCAACTCAAACAGTCCGAGAATCTCGATCTCTCCGAATTGCCCGACATCTTCTCCGCGAAGCACCGCCAGGGAAGCATCCAGCGCGACGCCGCGCCAGATACCATCTTGGTCTCAGAGCGAAAGTTTCTCAGGGAGCATCGGCTGGTCGGAGTGATCGCGAGCCGTACGGGCAGCGACCTTGACGACATTGCGGGCGAAGCCGCCTTCATCGAGGTCAAGGCCGCAAACGAGTCCAAGCCTTTCGTTCGACGAGTGACCGTGGGCGACCGCCTCGACGGCTTTTTGGTCGTGGAGATGGGCCTTCGCGGATCAGAGGGTCTGCAGTCGCCGTATGTGCTGCTCGCCCAAAACGGCCGCACAATCAGACTCTCCGCGTCAAACGGTCAGTAGGTTGGTCGTGACTCTCTCATGGCTCTGCTCGAACGCCGATACGGATGAAGTCGGCTGCACAGCGACCATGGGAGCCGACTTGCCACGGAGACGACCGCATGTCTGACCCTCGAAAACGAACACGAGCGTTCAGCCTCATCGAACTGGTTATTGTCGTCGTGATTATCGGAATCATCGGGGCCATGGCCATCCCACGCATGAGCCGCGGGAGCAAGGGTGCCAGCGAGAACGCTCTGCGCGGCGACCTGGCCGTGCTTCGAAACTCGATCGAGCTGTACGCGGCCGAGCACGACGGCGACTACCCGACGCTCCTGAACTTCGAGCTGCTGCTTGAGACCTATTCGGACTCGGCCAGCAACCCCAACCCATCGAGGACCGCCACGTTTGAGTTCGGGCCATACATCCACTCGATCCCCGCTGCCCCCGTCGGGCCGTCCAAGGGTTTGACCACCGTCGGCGCCATACCGGGAGCAGGAATCGCATGGGTCTACGACGCAATCACCGGAAAGATCGTGATCTATGACGGTGGCGAGACGGACTCCAAGGGCGTTCCGTTCAGCTCGTATTGATAGACCTTCGGAGGCGCGCGCGGGGAGGATCGACGTGCCGCTTGACGCTTTTCGCCACGTCTTTGCATCAAACTACAGTCGGCGTCGCGCACTCTTTGGACCACAATGCATGCCGCGCCGCGTGCGCCCGGCGTTCAGTCTTATCGAGCTCACGCTTGTGGTGGCGATCATGGGAATCCTGACCGCGATCGCGATCCCGCGGTACGGCTCGGCGCAGGCCACGTTCCGGGTCCGCTCGGCCGCCCACCGACTCGCCGCCGATCTGGAACACGCCGCCACACTCGCGTCCGCAAAGAGCACGAGCGTGGCGGTTGTCTTTCTGAGCGACGGCAGCGGCTACACGACGATTGTCGATCCGGCGGACACCGCCTGGGTCGAGTCCGTCATTATCCTGACCGATCCGCCCTACGCCTCATCCATCACCGTCGCGTCGCTGCCGCCGGGCAACCGGGTCACATTCGACGGCTTCGGCCGGCCCGATGTGCAGTTGACGCTGGTTGTCACCTCGTCCGGGCACACCGCGTCCGTTCTCCTGGACGATACCGGCGCCAGCGCGGTGAATACGCCGTGAGACACTCCACGCACAATCTAGCCCGAGCCCTGACGCTCATTGAAATGGTCGTGAGCATGAGCATCGTCACGCTCATCATCGGGGCGGTCTCTTCGGCTGTCATCGTCGCCTCACGCGCGGTCAGCCCGCGGCCGTCGCCCGCGAGCACGCTGTCGTCGCTGGGCGGGGCTTTGAACAGGCTGCTGGAAGAAGCCTCGCTCGCCATCACCGTGACTGAGCACACGCCGACCGCCCTGACCTTTACGCTGCCCGACCGCACAGGTGACAACGTTGACGACATCATCCGATACTCATGGAGCGGGACGCCCGGCGATCCGCTGCAGCGTCAACTCAACGCCAACGCGCCGACAACGGTTGCTCAGGGCATCACCCGCTTCGAGCTGGAATACGACACAGCCAGTCGCGATGAAGTCATCCCCGGCGGCACGCTCAACTCCGTTGAGCAGGATCTTGCATTCTTCACGGGCTCGTTCGGGACAACCTTTGTGATCGCATCATTTACCGTGTCCCAGTACGTTCGACCCGAGTTTCCCAAGGGCACGCTGAGCTGGACACTCACGAGCATCGACCTGCAAATGAGGAAAAGCTCCACGGGAGACGCGTCTGAAAAGGTCCTCATCGAGTTGCAGGCGCCCGGCCCGAACAACGCGCCCAGCGGGCAGGTGCTGGCGTCCACGATCGTGTTGGAAGGAGACCTGCCTCTGAGTCATCAATGGACGCGGCACACATTCACCAACGTCCCCGCTCTTGCACCCAACGAGGGCGTGTGCATCGTCCTTTCTGATGCGGCAGACGGGGTCTCGGCGGAACTGCCCATGGTTTCGCAGGTGTCGACACGCTCTGCCGCATGGCTCAGCGATGACGGAGCGGCAACCTGGTACCAGACCGATTCGCTCAGCACGCCCTACCGATTGCGTGGCACGACCCTGACCCGCCTGCCGGACACGACGATCACTCACGTCGAGCTTCGGCGGCTGTCAGGGATTCTCGAGGCGAACGCGGCGCCGCCGGCACGCGGTGCGACTCTTGTGTACAACCACCCGGAGTTGCCGTGACCTCTTTTCGCCACTGCTTCGGCTTCACGCTCGTGGAGGCAGCCATTTCGACCATCATCGTCGGTGGCGTACTGGTGGCGTCGTTGAACGTCATCGGAGCCGCCGCCATGACGCGGCATCGTCTGGCGCAAAGGCAACGAGCGCGCCTGCTTGCGTCCGATCTGATGTCCGAGATTCTCAGTCTCCCGTACGCCGACCCAACGCTCGGCGCAGGCGTGAACCTCGGGCCTGAGCCCGGCGAAGTCTCCGGCACGCGGGCACTCTTCGACGATGTGGACGACTACCACGGCTGGTCCGTGTCGCCGCCGCAGTCGAAAGACGGCGCGCCGCTGAACGGTTTCGCCGGCTGGAATCGCTCCGTCACCTGCCGTCACGTCGCGATGGACACGCTCGACGAGATGATCGGCGACACGGGCGTCATCGAGATCACGGTCTCGGTTCGGCGAAAGGGAACGACGCTCGACTCCATCGTCGCCCTTCGCACACAAACGTGGGACAGTCCATGATCCGAACGCCGCACGAGCACACACGAGCACCGCACGGTGCACGCCCGTCGACGCGACGCGGCAGCATCTATCTGTTGGTCATCATCGTCTCGGCGATCCTGACGACCATCGGGCTGACCACCATCGCCGTCGTCGCGCGCGAGTTGCAGTCCTCGAGGCTGGTCGGCAGCGTCGGGAAAGCTCGGATGCTGGCCGTCTCGGGCGTGGATCTGGCCGGACATCGCCTGACGAACACGCCCGACTGGAGAACGCTGTACGCCTCGACACCCATCGTCGACGCCGAGGCCATCGGCTCGGGCATCGTCACCGTCACATGGAGTGCACTTGATGCGGCGCCGCTCAGCCCGGTCAGCGTGCTCGCCGAGGCGACGGTGGGTGAGGCCACGCAACTCATGAGTGTGACCTTTCAACCCCGCGCCGTTCCATTCAGCACACTGTCGCACGCGGTCCACGTCGCGGGAGACATCGTGTTCAGCGCAGCGATCGTGTATGCCGACGCTCCGATCGCCGCCAACAGCAACATCTTCGCCATGTCGTCGGAAATCGACGCAGACGTCGAGGCGGCGGGCGGCGTGATCGGCGGGAGCTATCTCGGCCTGACATCCTCGGGCAGTGGGTTCGGGTCCATACCCGCGCCCGTGCTGTTTGACGACTACGCGGCCAGGGCGGTGCCCATCCCCTTCGCATCGCTGCCGTCCGGCCGAATTGAAGACGTCGTCCTCAGCCCCGGCAACCAGCCGTTCACCGGTGTGACTCATCCTGCCGGCCTGTACGTCATCGACTGCCAGGGCGCCAACATCACCCTGCGAAACTGCCGCATCGTCGGCACACTGATCCTGCTCAATGTGGGCGCATCTTCCAGGATCTCAGAGGCCGTGCTGATGGAACCCGCACGCCCGGGCGAACCGACGCTGCTCGTTCAGGGTTCGATCACCATTCGACTTCGACAGTTTCTGCTCAGCGAACCGGATCTTGGCACGAACTTTAATCCCGTCGGAACTCCTTACGAAGGCGTCGAGGACAGCACGATCGACGATCGATACCCGTCGGAGATCCGCGGCCTGATATATGTATCAGGCACGCTGTCGTGTCGGGATCGCGCTGTGTTCGACGGCGTGGTGCTGGCCGGGCGATTGGAGTGCAGTGACACGTTCATCGTACGGCACGACCGCGCGATTCAGAAAACGCCGCCGGACGGGTTCGTCGAGAAGTACCACTACACTGTACAGCCCGGCACGTGGGAAAGAGCGGTGAAATAGGTCGCCTTCGCGCCATTACGCCGCGCACTCGTGCTGCATGCCATGCACGCGCGCCATCTCGTCGTACACGCGGAAGTCAAGACCGATGAAGGCACGCGCCAGCTCCGGATCAAACTGCGTGCCGGCGCAGTCCTGAATCTCTTTGACCACCACGTCGCGTGGCATGGCCTCGCGGTACGATCGACTCGAACTCATGGCATCGAACGTGTCGGCGACGCTGAGCAGCCGGGCCATGAGCGGGATCTCCTCGCCCGCCAGGCCGTGCGGATACCCGCCGCCGTCCCACCTTTCATGGTGGTGCAGCACACCCGGCAGAATGTTCGACAACTGCGGGACATTGCGCAGAATTCTGTGCCCGATCTCCGGGTGCTGACGAATCAGGACGAACTCTTCCTTCGTGAGCGTGCCCACCTTCTGCAACACCGACTCCGGCACACCAATCTTGCCGACGTCGTGCACGAGACCGCAGATGCGGACATCCTCGACGAACCCCTGGTCAAATCCGATCGCCTCACTGAGCATGACGGCCAGGTGTGCGACGCGCTCGGAATGGCCACGCGTGTAGCGGTCCTTGGCGTCGATCGACGCGGTGAGCGCCTGGAGCGTGCCCATGAACAAGCGGCGCTGGTCCTCGTACATCCGGGCATTGTCCAGGAAGACGCTCATGAACTCTGACGCCACTTTAAGCAGTTGCGTATCCCTGCTGCTGACGCCGGGGTCATCTCCCGCTTTGTCACCCGCCACGAGCGCGCCGGCCGGCTTGCCATCAAGAAGGATCGTGTGCACCGCCAACTCGGAATTGATCGCGCCCGCAAGCCCGCCCTCGGCTGGCTCGAGTATGGCTGACCGAGCATCGCCCAACTCCCGCGTCAGTTCAGAGGCGGAGCGGACGAGCGTGTGTCGATGCTCGGCCGATCGCCCCGTGGCTGTCGGTCCGCCCACTACTGTCGATGTGTATTCGGCGTCGGGCGTGAACACCGCCGCAATCCATTCGAATCTCGAATACTGCCGCAACTCCTCGCACAGATCGGTCACGAACCGCTCGGTCGGCGTTCCGCTGCCCATCGCACGCCCAAGCCGATAGAGCAGCCCGATCTGCTCGTACGCGTCCATCAGCTCCATCGAGAACGATTCGATCACGGCGTGATGCTCCGCCATCCGCTCCAGGTCCGCCAGCATCCATCCGGCCGTTCGAACAAAGGCCCCGCACGATTCACGGTCGTACCGCCGCAGCGGCGCGATCTCCGCGTCGGCCGCAGCAGGCGTCAGCCCCGCCTCATCGGCACACTCGTTGAACAACGCGGTCTGCTCGAAGTCATGCCCAAGAACCATCACCGCCGTCGCTGTTTTCTCAGGGCCTCCCTCGCTGAGGATCGCCAGCGAGAGATCGGGCGCCAGTTCGACGACCTCGCCGCAAGGCGCCCCGCTGCTGCGGCTGACCAACTCGATCATCCTTCGCGTGTTGAACAGTCGGCTGAACTCGTCCGCGAGGATCAACCGCGATCGTGCGCCTTCACCGACGCGCCACACCATCGCGCCCAGCTCGGCACATCGGGTGGCGAAACGCTCGACCGATGCACCGCAGCCGTCGTTCCGGTCGGCCATGAGCGTCATGCGGCGGACTCTGCGCCGATCTGCGACTGAACGATTCTCAGGATCTCCCGAGCGCTGAAGGGCTTGGGCACCACCTGGACGATGCCGCTGCCGGCGATTTGTTCCGCTGAGAGCTTGTGCCCACGCCCGGTCAGCAGCACGATCGGAACGGACGACGTTGCGGATTCCTCGCGCAACGCGCACGCGAAGCCGAACCCATCCATCCTCGGCATCTGAAGGTCCGTGATGACCATGTCCGGCGGACATTCTCTGGCTCGCTCGAGCCCCTCAAGGCCGTCCCGCACGACATCCACGACGTACCCCGCCTCTTCCATCTTCAGACGCAGGATGTGCGTCATCAGACAATCGTCGTCAGCCAGGAGTATTCGCTTTGGCGACATGAGGCGTGGCCCGGCGTGGTGAACGGACGGCCCCTCCGACGGAGTGAGCCATGTCCTGCATCGGCGTTTCCGCCTCGTCGGGCTCGAAGTCCGCGCCGGGGCGCACGCACCAAAGCCACAACACCGACCCATGCCGCACATCCCGACGCGGACGCCCGATATCTCCCGTCAGCCGCCCTACTGCTTCTCGGTCCCGATCGTTTTACGCATGAAATCGACCACGAGCTTCTGATAGTGCCGGCCCCGTATCCCGTGCCGAGACCCGGGGTACACCATCATCTCGAACGCTTTGTTCGCCTGCTGCATCGACCGTGCCAGACGCATCGTGTTCTGCATGTGCACGTTGTCGTCCATCTCCCCGTGCAGCAGCAGGAGGCGCCCGTGCAGGTTTTTAGCCGCCGCCACGACCGATGACTCGGCATAGCCGTCGGGGTTCTCCGCCGGCGTGTTCATGTAGCGCTCGGTGTAGATCGTGTCGTAATCCCTCCAGTCGGTCACCGGGGCGCTCGCGATTCCGGCGGCGAACAGATCGCTGTGCGTGAGCGCGTACGCCGTCATGAACCCGCCGTAGCTGTGCCCGCTTATGCCCACCCGTGCTTTGTCCGCCCATTCGTGAGCCGTGATCCAGCGGATCGCGTCCTCGATATCGCTCAATTCGCCGACGCCCAGCCGCTGGTACGCGGTCCACGCACTCACGGCCCCCTTGCCACTGGCGCTGCGCGGATCGGCCCGGAACACGATGTACCCCATCGACGCCAGCATCTGCTCGTTGACCCGACCGCCGGACCACGTGTCGCGGACCGT
>JADFOF010000205.1 GCA_022563015.1 Planctomycetota bacterium | reverse complement strand
GGAACGCACGGACCTCCTCGCGGTCCTCGGGCTGGAACGTCCCGAGCTCCAGGGCCACGACCTCGAACGAGACCGGCTCGCTCAGATCCGTCGCCTCGCCGTCCGCCTCCTTCGAGATGGTGACCGTGTACGTGCCGGGCAGTGCGTACGGTCCTCGGCTGACCAGGCGCAGATCCCACGAAGTGCGGTGCACGCCCTTGCCCGTCGAGCCCTTCAGCCGCCGCACGATCTGCCCATCCTCATCGCGGATCGTCAGGATGACCGAGGGCGAACGGCGACGCTCGTCCTCGCGGATCTGCTCGAAGTCCGGCGTGCCCGAGTCCTTGTCACGCTCGGGCTTGTCGTCGATGTCCTTCTTGAGGTGGTAGGTGATGACGGCGCCGAAGGGCGGGTTCGACGACGTGAAGTACATCGAGCCCTGCGACCCGCGGCCGCGACCCGTGGGAACATACAGCAGCGCGTCCTTGATCGCAAAGACGTGCGCGTCGGCGTCGAGGGCCTCGTTGCTCACGACCTGCAGCGGCGAGTAGTCGTCCACGATGTAGAAGCTGCGTCCGAAGGTCGCAAAGGCCAGGTCGTTCTCGCGGCGCTGGATGTCCACGTCGCGGACGGCGATCGTCGGCAGCCCGCCGATCTTGAGCCACTCGTCGCCGCCGTTCATTGTGTAGTACGCGCCGAACTCGGTCCCCACGAAGAGCAGCTCGGGCCTCACATGGTCCTCAGCGATCGAGTAGGCGATGTCGCGGTCGCCCAGATCGCCGCTGATCGATTCCCAGGTCCGGCCGCGGTCGGTGCTCCTGAGCAGGTACGGGCGGAAGTCGCCCTGCTTGTGGTTGTCGAACGAGGCGTAGACCGTGTCCGCGTCGTGCCGCGAGGCGGTGATGCTGCTCACGTACGCCCGGTCCGGCACGCTCGGAAAGACCTCGATCGTGCGCCAGTTCTCGCCCCCATCGTCCGTGACGTGGATCAGCCCGTCATCGGTGCCGACGTAGATCAGGTCCTCGACCAGCGGCGACTCGCTCAGCGCCACCGCGTTGCCGTAGATCGAGGTGGACATGTGCCTGGCGACGGCGTCGAGGGGCTGGATGCGGCCCATGACCTCGAGCTCGTTGCGGTCGATCCCGCGCGAGAGATCGCCGCTGATCGCGCGCCAGCTGTTGCCGCGGTCGTCCGAGCGGTACAGGCGACGCCCGCCGAAGTACAACCGCGTGTGCGAGTGCGGGCTGATGAGCAGCGGCGCGTCCCAGTTGAAGACGTACGGGTCTTCACCGGGCTTGGGCTGGGGCTTGATGTCGACGTTCTCGCCGCTGAGGCGATCGTGCCGGACCAGCCCGCCGTACTGCCACTGGCTGTAAACGATGTTCGGATTCTCGGGATCAACCTGCGTCTCGAACCCGTCGCCGCCCACCGTCACGAACCAATCCTCGTTGGTGATGGAGCGATGGGTGGTGCGCGAGGGCCCGCCGAGCGTGTTGTTGTCCTGCGTGCCGCCGTAGACCTTGTAGAACGGCTCGGAGTTGTCCACGGTGACGCGGTAGAACTGTGTGATCGGCAGGTTGGGCTTGTACTGCCAGGTCGATGCGCGGTCGAAAGTCTCGTACACGCCGCCGTCGCACCCGACGATCATGTGCGACGTGTCGCCCGGGTCGATCCACAGCGCGTGGTTGTCCACGTGGCGATCGCGTCCCTGGGCGCTGGTGAACGTCGCCCCTCCGTCGTCGCTTACCTGGAGTCTGGTGTCGAAGACATACACGCGGTCCACGTCCACGGGGTCGCACTTGATCTCGTTGTAATACTGCGGGCTGGACGTCATGTAGCTGTTCCGCCGAACCCACGTCTCACCACGGTCCGTCGAGCGATAGAACCCGCCCTTGCCCTTTTTGGCCTCGACGATCGCGTACAGCACGTCGGGGTTGGCGGGCGAGATGTCGATGCCGATGCGTCCCTTGTCGCCGCCGGGCAGCCCGCGGTTGATCTCGCGCCAGGTCTCCCCGCCGTCCGTCGACTTGTGGATCCCCGACTCGGGCCCGCCGTCGATAAGCGTCCAGACATGCCGGCGGCGCTGGTACGCCGAGGCGTAGAGCACGTCGGGATCGCGCGGATCCATGTGGATCTCGTTGATGCCCGTGTCGTCGCTGATGTCCAGGATGCGCGTCCAGGCCTTGCCCCCGTCGGTCGTGCGGTAGAGCCCGCGTTCGCCCCCGCTGCGCCAGAGCGGCCCCTGCGCGGCGACGTACACAATGTCGGAGTTGTCCGGGTGGATGACGATCATCCCGATGTGCTCGGTGTCCTTGAGCCCCATGTTCTTCCACGACTTGCCGCCGTCCACCGACTTGTACACGCCGTCGCCGAACGACACGCTCCGCTGGCTGTTGTTCTCGCCCGTGCCCACCCAGACGGTGTTGTGGTTGCTCGGGTCGATCTCGACGCATCCGATCGAGAACGAGCCCTGGCTGTCAAAGACCGGCGTGAACGTCGTGCCATTGTTCACCGTCTTCCACACGCCGCCCGAGCTGACCGCGACGAACCATTCGCTGTGGTTGTCGGGGTTGACCGCGAAATCGCCGATCCGCCCGGACAGGAGCGCCGGGCCGATCGAGCGCGCCTTCATCACCGAAGAAAAGGTCGACGCCGAGATGCGCTCGGAGACATCGGGCGACGCCTCCTCGGGCTGCTCCTCGGGCTGCTCGGCGGGCTGGTCAGTGGGCTGATCGGCGGGCTGCTCAGTGGGCTGCTCGGCGGGCGCCTGACCCAATACGGAACCCGCGAACACACAAACGGCCATGATGGCGGCGATTCTCATCTCTCATCCTCGCGTAGATCCTCTCCCGGCGACTCACCCGCGAACAAACGACGCATCGCGGGTACCGAGCACAGCATACAGCGCGACCAATGATACCACCGAGCCCACCACGACTTTTGTCGTCAGCCCTCGGAGATCACCCGGTTATCGGGTGCCCCGGCAGTTCTGCAATCAATGTCAGAATGACGAAGATCGACCGAAATTCCGATCGTCCAAGTCGATCGTCCGTTCCGGCTTGAGCAGGTGATCAGGGGACCAGGAGACCGCAGGCGAGCGGGCATTCTCTTTCCACTGCTCACCTGCTCTTATCTCGCCTGCTCCATTGCCGCCGCAGCGGCAATCAGGGCGAGAGGATTCGAACCTCCGACTTCGTGGCCCCAAACCACGCGCTCTACCAAGCTGAGCTACGCCCTGCACCTGCCGGGCTCGCCGCGTGCCCATTGGCTGCACGAGTGTATGCGGGGCGGCATCGGCGCGTCTGCGCAGAATGACCGGCCCTGAGGGGTGGTGGTCTCAGGGCCGGCCCGGGTTGTGGACTCGTTCACGCCGTCGAATGCACTGACCGCTACATCGGCAGCTCCTGCAGCATCAGGATCCGCGGCTTGTCGCCCAGCCGCTGCACGTTCGAGCGGTCAACGACCATCAGGAACCGCTTGGCCACGGTCGGCACCAGCGGATCATCGCCGCTGAGCCCCTCCACGTCGTCGCGCTGGTACCCGTGCACGACGAACCAGACCGCGAAGAAGTCGCTCCGCACGCTGGCGGTCCCGATCATGCCGTTGATCAGTGCCAGCTTCTCGTCGTAGTCGTCCGTCAGCCGGTCCGCGATCTTTCCCTCCGAAGTGTCCGTGTAGAGAATCGACTCGACGCCCCTCATCGAGATGTTCTGGTCGTCGTGGCCGAGGTGGTCGATGTCGTGCTTGAATGAGTCGCCGCCGCCGCGAACAGCCATCAGTTCGCCCAGCGAACGCATGCCCGGCGTCTCGCGAATCCCAGCGAATCCTGTCGTCATCTCGCGTGCGCGATTGTCGGGATCGCCGAAGAAGCCGCCATCCGTGAAGTCAACCACATCGCCATCCCCCACAAGCGTCGGGACCACTCCCTTGTGGATGTAGGCGAAGACCGCCGCAGCCACGTCGGAATCATCCGTCGGCGCGCCCGTGCGCGGCTCAGGGATCCACCACCACTGGGGTACGGGTACGGTGCCGTTCGCGTCGAACGGCGGGGTCAGCATCGGAAACGCCCGCAGCACGTCCATCGAGGCGGTGTTGGCGTTGATCACACCGATCCGAGGCCGGCGCATCGACCCGAACATCGCGTCCGTCGTCGTGAACACATCCAGCACGTTGTAGGCGATCGGAATCCCGGCGCCACGCACCAGATCGTCAGGATCGAGGTCCTCGAACGAAACGAACGCGTTCGGCTCGAGCTGGCCCTGCGTGTCCAGGCGAAGCTGGCCGTAGTCGAACGTCTCGGTCATGGTTGAATGCAGCCTCAACTCCGGCCGGGTGGGACTTACGGAGTCATAGCCGAGCGCCAGAGCCATCATCTCGCCGAGCGTCGTCCAGCGCTGGTCGTCTCGCGATGCCGTGCCCGGATCCGCCGTCGGGATGTGCATCGGGCCGATGCCCATCGGCAGCAGCATGTCGCCCGGGCGAAGTTTTCGGCCCGGAATAATCGGATCATTCCCGACGCTGAACTCGTCGTTGTCCAGGTGGATCTCCGCGCGGATCTCCGAATACCGCGTGCCGGCGTTGTTGCTGCCGATACTGCCGTCCTTCTCCCATGGCTCCTGAAGCAGCGTGCCGAAGAGCTTCTTCGAGGGCACACCGGCCTGGTCGTTGAACAACTCGCTCATCGGATGGTTGCCCGCTGTGGCGTCACCGACTCCACCACCTCTCTTCCTCTTGTCAAAATCACCTATCGACAGCGCGCCGGTGTCACCCCCAAAGTCGTCTTTATCATTCATCGGCGGCCGGAACTTGTTCTCGATGCACCAGGCTGGGAACTCGCCCGTTTTTGCCTGGCCCGTTCCGTCTCCACGCTTGCGCCGAATCATTCCGCTGCGGACGATCGAATACCCGTCGTTGTCGAGCCAGGCGCTCCGGGGGCTCGTGTTCTCTTTGAACGCCTTGGAACCGGCCACGTCCCGGTTGCCCGCGGGGAGGCTGCGGTCCAGCGTGTCCTGCGCGCCCACGCCGCTCAGACCCAGCGGTTCGCGCAGCCGATCGACCAGCAGGTCGTCGGTCCGCACAGCCAGGCCGGTCCCCGGGTCCGTCATCAGGTCCAGGGCCCG
>JADFOF010000204.1 GCA_022563015.1 Planctomycetota bacterium | reverse complement strand
TGGGGGAGAGATGAAGAGACGAAGAGACGAAGTGGGGAGGTAGGTCGGCTCTCCGAGCTGACGTTCCGAGGTAGGTCGACTCTCCGAGTCGACGTTCTTTCACGCTTGTGAAAGAGGCCCCAGCGCCAGCGCGGGCTCTCCGCCGTTCGTTCCCGGATTTCAACGCGAAGACCACCAAGAGCGGCAAGCCCCGCGTCTGCGCTTCTCCGGGTGCCCAGTGCCCGATGCCGGGTGCCACACCTCGCCGCCGCGGCGCAGGTGTGCGCGGGCGCATGCGGCACACTTGCCCCGCTGCCCTGCGGAAGCTCCATCGCAAGGGACTGCTCTGAGCCCTCGCATACATTCATCGCGCAGCCGAGCGGACGGATCCGCCCTTGGTGGACCAGTGCCGCTCGCCGGGGGAGGCGCTACACTCGTGCGTGCTCGATTGACTCGGCGGCGGAGCCGATCAAAGATCAAATGCGAAATGTCGTCTTGAACAGCCATCGCCTGCATATCGATAGGCCGCACGAGTACTGGAATAACGCGCCGGCCCTGTCGTCCGCACACGAGAGATCCTCGATGTGTGCAGGCGCGTGTATGGGGAGCGATCGTCATGGCCGCTGAAGCCATTGCGTTCGACAGTGACTCGTTCGTCGATCCACAGGCGCCGAACGATGATCTTTCATTCGAGAGCCTTGCGGCTCGTTACAACTTCAGAAAGACCTCCATTGACGCGCGTGTTTTTACTCGACTCATCATCAAGGAATGCGACAAGCAACAGGGCGATGCTCGCGTTCTCGACATCGGGTGTGGCCGTGGTATCGCTCGACAGTTGAGTTTCCAACGGGCCGTTCGCAAACACGCGCACTCACTGTGGGGGCTGGAGCCGAATCCTGATGTGAGCCCAGAAGACAACCTGTTCGACCGCTATGAATGCAGCACCATGGAAGACGCGGATCTGCCTGCTCATTCGGTGAACGTCAGTTATTCCTCGATGGTGATGGAGCATGTGGTCGATCCGGACCAGTTCCTCGTCTCGCTGTTCCGGTGCCTCGAGCCGGGTGGCACGTATCTGTTCATCACACCCAATGGTCGGCATTACTTCACGCGAATCGCTTCGCTTCTGCATCGACTTCGGGCAGATGAGACCGTCCTTCGCCTGATCCGCAAGAAAGAGAAACTCCAGAGGTATCACTACCCGGTCCAGTACCGGTTCAATAGCGAGAGGCAGATCGCCGCGTGTGCTGAGCGTGCCGGGTTCCTGCCTCCTGAGTTCTGTTACCTTGAGGCACAGGGACCAAAGAACTACTTTCCGCGACCACTGCGTTTCATCTTTTACGCCCTGGCCATCAAACGACGATTCATTCGAAACCCACGCAACCTCGTGGCGATGGTCGGCCGGCTGACGAAGCCAGTGTCCTAGCAGGCCGCCCAAGAATGCTCGTGCGTCGATCGGCATAGGATTGCCAATGCCCGCACCGTTCCATGGCCTGGGACTGGAGGCGTGCACCGGCGTGCAACCGCACGATTCAGAAGCCGTCAGCTCGTGCCTTAGGCGGCCTGCAAGTGCCGCCCGCAGTCGTCCAGGCAGCGATGGCGGCTCCATGAGGAAACGATGAGCGAGCCGATCTGCTTCAATCGGTCGGCGGTTCACACGGAGTCGTATGGCGGATAACACGATACCAACCGGACGAATCGTGATAGCCGGGGGCACGGGGTTTCTCGGCTTGAATCTGGCACGTTATCTTGCTGACAATGACTGCGAAGTGATCTTGATCTCGCGTCACCCGCCTGCGGAAGACGGACCATGGACGCACGCCCGATGGGACGGACGAACCTTCGATGAGTGGGCGAACCATCTTGATGGCGCTGCCGCCCTTGTGAATCTTGCGGGTCGATCGGTCGACTGCATCAAGACTCCGGATCACTGTGACGAGATCCTGCGTTCGCGCGTCGAGGCGACCCGTGTGCTCGGCCAAGCGCTGCGGAGAGTTCAGACGCCGCCGCCCGTCTGGGTTCAAATGTCGACTGCGCACCGGCATGGCGACCCGCCCGAGGTGGTGTGCGACGAAGACGCCGCGTTTGGCTATGGACTGGCGCCGTTCGTGGGCCGGGCATGGGACGAAGCGTATGCACAGGCAGTTCTTCCTGACATGCGACAGGTGATTCTGCGGACAAGCTTTGTGCTGGGACGCAACGGCGGCGCACTACCACGTCTTGCGAAACTGGCTCGTTGGGGTCTGGGCGGCACAGTGGGACACGGACGACAGGGTATGAGCTGGATACATGAGCATGATATGAATCGGCTCTTTGCCCGCGCTATTTCGTGCGACGAAATGATCGGAGCCTATCTGGCGACCTCGCCCAGGCCAGTCTCAAATGCTGAGTTCATGCGTGAACTGAGGCGGGCTTTGCGGATTCCGGTTGGGCTGCCGGCCGCACGCTGGATGGTGCGTATTGGAGCACCTTTGATCATGCGCACGGATCCGGATCTGGCACTGTACGGTCGCTACTGTGTTTCGCGCCGATTGCGGGATGAAGGATTCGACTTTACGTTTCCCGATCTGGTTTCAGCCCTGCAAGACCTCTACAAGACTTCAGCGTGAAGTGAACAAGTTGGATGCACCCTCAGGCGAGTGACACTGCCAGACCATTCCGATGGTGCCTGCAGCGGCACTCAATCCACACACGCCCGCGCCCCTTTCCCCCCGCACCCCTTCGCGCTCTTGGTGTTCTTCGTGTTGAACATTCCGAGAGTCGGCTCGGAGATCCGACCTACCTCCCGCCCTCTCCGGGGTTGATCTTCTCGCGCTTGCTCAGGTCGTACTCGTCGCCGGGCTCGAGCAGGAGGTAGGGGTGCTCGTCGGTCATGTGCGCGTGGTCGTAGATCGCGACGTTCGCGCCGTCGAGCACGCGAAGGATCTCGTGCCGCACGACGATGGCCGCCGACTCGTCCAGCCCGATGCCCAGCAGGTGCTCGAATCGCTCGACGACGGGGATCATGTGCGTCTCGCGGCCGCGGCGGAAGAGGTGCTGGTCGATGGCGGCGTTCTCCAGAAAGCCGAAGCCCTGCTCGTGGCCCTCGGCCATCATGATCTGGTTGCCCTCGGGCGCGCCGCGGACGAGGTACGAGGCTTGTATGGTGGCGCCCGCGGACGAGCCGGCGATGACCCCGCCGCGCTCGAGCACGCCGTGAAACGCGACGCACGCCCTGGTGCCGAGGTACGCGTCGACGAAGCGCCACTGCCGGCCGCCGCTGAACCAGACACCGGTGGCGCGCTCGATGGGGGCGACGAAAGCGTCGGTGTCGGCCACGCCCCGGTCGCGCGTGTGGACGACGGTGATGTCGGTGCAGCCTCGGGCTCTGAGTGTGCGCACGACGCCGTACGCCTCGTCGTCGCGCTGCGAGAGATCGCCCGCGTGCGCAGTGGGCACATACACGATCGGTGCGTCTATGCCGCCGGCGGCGTCGATGAAGAGCCCGATGACCTCGGGCGTGAGCCGACCGCCCCCGATCGCGATGAGCGTGCCGTGCTCGGGCCCGGTCGCAACGCCGTCGCCGAGGACCGCGCCCGGTGGGTTGGGTGAGCATGGGCTTAGGGCGGCCACCGGGTCGGGGCCGTCCGCTGCGGTCTGTGCGGCAGAAGACGCGGCCAGAACGAACACGAATACCAGAATCAGTGCCTTCATAACCGTCAGCATACCCGCAGTTGGACCGCGGCGGGAGCGAGTGCGTCTGGTGGCCCCGGTTTCGCTTGGCGGGCCCGCCCGGTACACTTGCCCCATGCCCACCAAGCCGAAGTTCGATTACACGTTTCCGTACCCCTCGAAGCGGACGCCGATCCTCGCGAGCAACTGCGTGGCGACGAGCCACCCGCTGGCGGCACAGGCGGGGCTGGACATGCTCCGCCGCGGCGGCAACGCCATCGACGCCGCCGTCGCCACCGCCGTCGCGCTCACCGTCCTCGAACCCACGAGCAACGGCATCGGCGCCGATGCGTTCGCGCTGGTGTGGGCGGGCGGCGGGCTGCACGGGCTCAACGCCTCGGGCAAGTCCCCCGCCGCGTTCGACCCCGCGCGCTTCGCGGGGCTGAGCAGCATCCCAACGATCGGCTGGGGCGGCGTCACCACGCCGGGCGCCGTCTCAGCGTGGGTCGAGCTGTCCGAACGGTTCGGCTCGCTGCCGTTCGAGACGCTGTTCGAGCCGGCTATTCACTACGCCCGCGAGGGTTTCCTCGTCCCGCCGCACATCGCCTACTACTGGAATCGCGGCGCAGAGACCTACACCGCCCCCGAGCAGGCCGCGTGGCGCGACACGTTCATCCCGACGGGCGCCGCCCCGCGCGCCGGTCAGCGCGCCACCATGCCGGACCACGCCGACACGCTCGAGGCCATCGCCGGTTCCAAAGGCGACGCGTTCTATAAGGGCGAGTTTGCCACGAAGATCGAGGCCGCCGCGATCGCGCAGGACGGCTTCCTCCGCGCTGCGGACCTGGCGGCGCATGAACCGGAATGGGTGCGTCCGATCGTGATGGACTACCACGGCTGGCGTCTGAACGAGATCCCGCCCAACGGCCAGGGCCTCGCCGCGCTCATCGCGCTTGGGATCCTGCGCCACTTCGACCTCGCGTCGCTGGACGCGGACGCCCCGGCGTCGCTGCACCTTCAGATCGAGGCCATGAAGATCGCCTTCGCCGACGCGCATCGCTATATCGCCGACCCGCTCTTCATGACCGTCAGCACGCAGAGCCTGCTCGCCGACGATTTTCTCGCCGCACGGGCCGCGCTCATCGATCCGAACCGCGCCCAGGACTTCAAGCACGGCGCGCCAAAGCCCGGCGGCACCATCTACCTCGCCACCGCCGACGCCGACGGCAACATGGTCTCGTACATCCAGTCGAACTACACCGGGTTCGGCTCGGGCATCGTTATTCCCGGCACAGGCATCGCCCTGCAGAACCGCGGCTGCTGCTTCACGCTGCAGGACGGCCACCCGAACCAGGCCGCGCCCGGCAAGCGACCCTACCACACGATCATCCCCGGCTTTGTCACGCGCGAGGAGAACGGCGTCGAGTCGCCGGTCATGAGCTTCGGCGTCATGGGCGGCTTCATGCAGCCGC
>JADFOF010000203.1 GCA_022563015.1 Planctomycetota bacterium | reverse complement strand
GGCGCGCGGCGGGCACCGGGTCGGTTTCAATCACCCGTCCGGTGGGAGAGAAAACGTAGATCATCGGACCGGGCCCGGCCGTGGGCCAACCGGCGGTCGCCACTATGTTGCCATCCACGTCCAAGCACATGCCGTCTATGCCGCGATGCACCGCGTTCTTGTCCCTGCCGAAGGTGTGCAGTACCTCATAGGGGCCCAAGCTGCCATCGTCGTTGATCGGGTAGGCGCGAAGCTCCCGGTCCAAGTCCATCGCTTCGCTATTGCTTTCCGCCACGTAGAGGGTGCGTTGGTCCGCCGAGACGAGGACACCGTTGGGCATAGTCGTATCGAAGGTCACCCGGGCCACGGAGTAGCTTCCATCGGGCTTCGGGTCTGCCCGCAACACCGACCGGTTGTCCAGCTCTTCAACCTCGCTGGGATCGATGTTCCCCACATTCCAAGGGTTGGTAAACCAGATGCGCCCATGCAGGTCCGTCGCCAAGTCATTGGGAGTGTTCAGCTTCTGGCCGTCCACCAGGCCGGCGACGGTGGCGGTGGTCCCATCGGGGTCGAAGCGGACGATGGACCGGCCCCCGGAGCAGCAGCCAAAGAGACGGCCCTGAGCGTCGTGGACCAGCCCGTTGGTGTGGTTGGTATCCCCCCGCCATTCGGTGATCTCCCCGGAGTCGGGGTCGTACCGCAGGATCCGGCTGGTGGGAATGTGCGTGAAGTAGACCGCCTCGCCACTGTCATCGTCGCCAGCGTAGACGACCCGCAATGTAAACCCGCGGTGGCACCACTGGCAGGTCGTCTCGATGTTGCTCTCGAACATCTCGGCGGTCACGGCTCAGTAGCCCCTCGGGCCTGTCGCCGTGCCTCGAACTGCGCGATCTCCTCGGCCGAGAGGACGCCGAAGTGACTTGCGCGTTTCCTTGACGAGAGTCGGTGTTTGTTCTGCAAACAGAAGCGGATGAAGAGATCTATCTGGCGATTCGGCATGTCGACGACTTCCTGGATGGCTTCCTTGCTGGCGTCGTAGTTTGCCAGGAAGGAAAGTGCGTCGGCGAGTTCGGTGTTGATGGTCAGCTCGATGAACGAGAACAGCGTTTCGCATTGCGCGGTCAGATCGGGATACTCGTACCAGACCCCAGTGTCGTTCGTCACTGTCATCCGGCCGTCCGCAGCCATCACGTAATCCACAAGGGGCAACAAGGGGAGTGAGAATGCCTCCAATGAAGCGTCATAGGCGGTCAGATTGTTCAGCATGCCTGCCGAGACTGGGAACATGATGCCATTTGGCGTGAATCCATGGCGGGCGAGGATGTTGTGGATCAAGAAACGATGGATCCGGCCGTTGCCGTCCTGCGGCTCCTGGTAGGGCTGCCAGACACCCAGGTCGTGGTTGTTGACGGGGTCGATCTGCCAGTTGATGCGGAACTCGTCCTCGGGGCTGACGACCATCTTCTCGGGCAGCCGCTGCGCCAGGTAGTCGTTGAGGATGAGGTGCGAGTAGAGGACGTGGGGAATGTGGCGTTCGGGGATTGGGAAATTGTCTCTGCCGGTGCGGCGACGGATGATGTCGATCTGCTGACCGACCGCCTGACGTATCGGGGTACCAGTTCTTGCCAACTCTCGGATGTCGGGGTACGTCGAATTGGGTGCCGCGGTGAAGGCGTAGATGCGGTCCTCGAAGTCCGAGGCGTAGGTGGCGGCGGCGATGGAGAACTGCCGCAGGTTCGAGAGGCTGATGGCGAGTTTGGCGGCGCGCCTGGCCTCTCCCAGTGCGGGCAGCAGGATGCCGATCAGCAGGGCGATGATCGCGATCACCACCAGCAGTTCGATGAGCGTGAAGCCCATCCTCGTTCTGTTTCTTCGCATGTTTCGATCTCCAGTAAACGGAGCCGACACGGCTCAGGATCCAGTCTCCAGTGTACCGGCCCAACGGGTTCACGGCCAGTTCAGCGTGAACGAAAACGTATTCTGATGCCACTGCGGGCCCGAGAACCGTCGATTGCCCGTCCGCATCACTGCGAGTGACACCGCGATAGGTATGATGCCACGGTCGGGGCTGGATTTCACGAATTGTGAGAAAATTCGCCAGAAATCGCTGTCGAGCGACGGTTTCGTGGATATCCGGTGCTTCTGAGCATCGGCTGGGGCGATGTGGCGGTGGATTGACCCGCCTGATGCGGAGTCGTCGCAGGCATGTCCGCATTGTGATAGGGTGGCGACGGCGTACCCAACCGATGGCCGCGAGAGTGCCGCCTGTGGTGAATCAGACCGCCGGCTGAGTCGCGAGCCCGCGGGCGCTGGCGGCGCGGTGTTGGCGGACGGGAATCTCCTTGAGGGCGTACTCGGCGTCGGCGAAGCTCTCGCCGAAGCGGAACAGCCGGAAGCTGTTGCCGATGACGAAGATCTCGCCCACGAAGTGGTACAGGGCGGCGGCGGGGACGGCGAGCAGCCCGGCGGCGGAGATGGTCAGCCCGATGATGACGATGATGATGGCGGCGGCGATGTTCTGCGAGATGATGGTGCGGTTCTTTCGCGAGAGCTCGATGAGGAAGGGGATGCGGGAGAGGTCGTCGTTCATGAGTGCGACGCCGGCGGAGTTTGCGGCGATGTCGGATCCGCCCAGGCCCATGGCGACGCCGACCTGTGCGGCGGCGAGCGACGGGCCGTCGTTGATCCCGTCGCCGACCATCATCACGCGGTAGCCGGCGCCGGTGAGTTCCTGGATGAGCTGGTGCTTTTCTTCGGGGTGGCACTCGGCCTCGACGCCGTCAACCCCGACCGCCATGCCCACGCGCCTGGCGACATCGAGGCGGTCGCCGGTGTAGATGGCCAGTTGCTTGACGCCGAGTTCGCGGAGGCGTTCGACGACGAGCCTGGCGTTGGGCCTGGTCTTGTCTTCGAGCCCGACGACGCCGAGGTACTTTCCGTCGCGCATGACGTGCACGCCGCTCATGCCCTCGATCCTGTGCTCGACGGCTTCGATGTCGTCTTTGATGGAGGGCTGGAGTTCGAGGAGCCACTGTGCGCGGCCGACGACGAGGCGACCGATGGACGTGTCGGCCTTGACGCCCATGCCGTGGATCTCCTCGAAGTTCTCGGGCGGCTCGACGTGTATGCGCGCGGTCTCGGCGGTCGAGACGATGGACTGTGCGAGCGGGTGGTTCGAGCTGTGCTCGGCGAATGCGGCGGCCTTGAGCAATTCGGCGCCTTCGACGCCCTCGGCGGGGATGAGCTTGGAGACGCCGAAGTTGCCGGTGGTGATGGTGCCGGTCTTGTCGAAAATGACCGTGTTGATGTTGGCGGCGGCTTCCATGTAGTCGGTCTGCTTGACGAGGATGCCCAGCCGTGCGGCGGCGGCGAAGGAGGCGACCATGGCGCTGGGGCTGGCCAGCAGCAGCGACGCCGGGCAGGTGACGACCAGCACGGTGATGGCGGTGTCAACCGCGTCGGCGCGGACGGCCTCGTCGGCGCTGCGGCTCATCACGAACCAGACGACGGCGGCGACGGAGAGGGCGACGGGGACGAAGAAGCTGGCGACCTGCTCGATGAGCAGTTGTCGCGAGGACTTGCCGGACTCGGCCTCCTGGATGAGCTGCCTGACCTTGCCGATGGTGGTGTCCTGGCCGACCTGTGTGACCTCGATGTCGACGGCACCGGTGACGTTGGTGGTGCCGGCGTAGACGGGGTCGCCCGGGCCGCCGGCGACGGGCATGGCTTCACCGGTGAGCGAGGCCTGGTTGATGGTGGTGCGACCCGAGAGGATCTTGCCATCGACTGGGAAGTTTTCGCCCGGGCGAACGCGGACGGTCATGCCGACCCGGACGTTTTCGAGTGCGACCTCGCGTTCGCCACCATCTTCGAGGATGCGCGCTGTGTCGGGCGTGAGGCCGACCAACTCTTCGATTGCACGTTGAGCGCCCCATGCCGTCCTGCGAACGATCTGATCAACCGCGAGAAGGATGAAGGCGAGCCAGCCCGCGGTCTGGTACTCGCCTGAAACCAATGCGGCGGCGATAGCCAGGGCTGCGAGCGTGGATGACGACATGCGTCCTTGCTTGAGTTCGCTGAATGCGGCGGCGAACATCTTGAACGCGAGGAGCAGGGCACCGATCGCTGCCGGGATCTGGGCGATGTCCTCAGCGACAAAGCCTGTGCGCTGGGCGACGAAACTCACAATGAGAAACATGCACCCGAACAGGTAGAACACCAGGGCGTTCTCGATCTGAACGTTGTGGTGGGCACAGCATTCGATTGTGGACTCGTTCTCGACGTGGTCGGCGTGGGCAGTGGCGCTCATGCTCACTGATCTCCGTGCCCGGGTCGGGCGGTCGTGGTGGTCGTGAATCAGCCAGTGACGCACCGAGCGCGCACCAGGGACCCCTGGGGTCGGATACCCTACGTTGTGAGATCGGCGGTGGTTCGGGACCGCGTCTCATGTTTGTCACAGCGACACCCGGACCCGGCAGCGAGCACTCGGGGTAGCCTGCGGAGTCAGCAATGAGCGATTCTTCTGAACACAATCCGAATAAAACACACGTGACGATTCTCGGGGTCGGTCAAATGGGGCTGGTGTGCGCCAATGTGCTCGCACTGGAGCGTGCGGGGCCCACAGCCGAGGTTGTCATGTGGGGGCACAGCCCGGACGAGATCGGGCGGGTGGCGCAGACGCGGCGAAGTGATCGACTCAAGGGGTTTGTGCTGCCCGATTCAGTGCGGGTCGAGTTGACCGACGAGCAGGCACTGGCGGGGGCCGACCTGATCGTGTCGGCGGTGCCGGTGCAGTTCATGCGGTCGGTGTGGGAGCGGCTTCGTGCGCATGTGCCGCCCGGAGCGGGGGTGGTCAGCGTTGCCAAGGGGATTGAGAACGAGACGTTGCTTCGGCCGACGCAGATCATCGCGGACGTGCTTGGGGACGATCCCGATGGTCTGCCCAGGCCCCTGGCGGCGCTCTCGGGGCCGACGATCGCGTCAGAGTTAGCAAGGTGCATGCCCGCGACGATGGCGGTGGCGAGCGACGACCCCGCGTTTGCCGATCGCGTGCAGAAACTGTTCTCGACGAGTTGGCTTCGGATTTACACGAACCCGGATGTTCTGGGCGTTGAACTTGCCGGGGCA
>JADFOF010000202.1 GCA_022563015.1 Planctomycetota bacterium | reverse complement strand
GATCACGGTTGCCGGGACGGCGACGAGTGCGACAATGGCGATGAGGACTGGGGACATTGGGGTGCTCGCTTTCGCTCGGCTCAGCCTGAGATGGGGGGCGTGGGATTGGGAGCGTTGAACTGCGGTGATGATACCCGCCGGAGATACGGGCTCAGAGGGTCGATCGAGTGCGTGGGGGACCGGATCGCGGTTTTCGCGTACCATGAGCCGATCCGCCGATGAAAAGCGCCGGCAACCGGATGATCCAACATGAGCCAGGGCACACAGGGCAGAACGGACGGACGCATCGCCACTGAGCAGGGCGTGCGGCTTGGGGGGCTGCTCGAAGACCTGCTCTGGCCCCGCATGTTCGAGGCGGTGACGCTGGCGCTAAGGCCGGACCGCATGGTGATGGCCCTGATGACGATCGTCCTGCTCGCGCTGGTCGGGCAGGCGAACCTGTTGTGGGGCGCGGATGATCCGTTCCTGGGCCTGGTCTCGGAGCGGATCGGGGGCGCGGTGGGCGCGGTGTGGCAGGCGACGTGGGTCGCGTTCTTCGATGCCTCACGGGCGGTTGACTGGGCCGGGGCCGAGGCGGCGAGTCGGGTGCTCTTCTTCGAGATCCCTCGCGACATCGTGACGCAGCACACCGCGGGGCTGATCGTGCTCGGGCCCGTGATCGTGCTTTTGTGGGGGGTCGGGGGCGTGGCGATCAGCCGCAGCGTGGCCTGCGAGTTCTCGATGGGTGTCACGCCGTCGTGGCCGGGCATCCTGGCGTTCGCGATCGAGCGCTGGCGCTCGGTGCTCGGGGCGCTGCTGGGGCCGTGGATTGTGATCGCGGGCCTTGGAGCGATCGTGTGGGTGATGGCGTGGTTTGTGGGTGTGCCGTGGATCGGGATCTTTGCGGCGCTGGTCTTCGGGCTGGCGCTGATCCTGGCGGGGCTGGTGGTCTTTCTCACAGCGGCGTACTGGCTCGGGGCGCTGCTGCTGGTGCCGGCCGTGGCGTGCGAGGGCACCGACGGCATCGACGCCATCCAGCGCACGTTCGCGCGCGTGCTCGGCCGGCCGATGCGGCTGGTGATCTACCTCGTGCTGGCGGCGGTGATCGGCGTGGTCGCGGTCGGCATCGTCGCCCTGTTCGTGGACGCGGTGCAGGGGTTCGCGTGGTGGCTGATCGGCAGCGACCCGGAGGGCGCCGCGGGGGCCGTGCTCGGGCTCTGGATGAACGTGCTGCAACTATTGGTGGCGTCGTACGCGTTGAGTTATCTGCACGCGGCGTCCACGATCGTGTACCTGATCCTGCGTCAGGTGGCCGACGGCCAGGACGTGAACGAGCTCTGGATGCCGGGGCTG
This sequence comes from Planctomycetota bacterium, assembly GCA_022563015.1. Classification (GTDB taxonomy): domain Bacteria; phylum Planctomycetota; class Phycisphaerae; order Phycisphaerales; family UBA1924; genus JADFGU01. Next base: position 3,785 of record JADFOF010000202.1, on the reverse strand, counting down.
GTCGAGGGGACGATGGTCGAGGCGATGCGAGCGAGGTCGGCGGCGGGCGGGTTTGGGGGGGAGGAAGTGACGAAGGAAGTGACGAAGGAAGTGACGAAGTGACAGAGTGACAGAGTGACGAAGTGGGGGAGAGATGGAGAGACGAAGAGACGAAGTGAGCCCCACCCGGACCTCCTGGCGGGGCTTTTTCTTCCTTCCACCCCGCACTCCGGACTCGGTCCGCCCTCTACCCCTACCATGCCAATCATGGCGGCCAGCGGCGCAACGAAGCGAGCCGGGGGACTCCGATTGATCTGCCCAGGCTGCGGCTACGCGCTTCGAGGCCTGCCGCTGCAGGGCCTATGCCCGGAATGCGGCGCACCGTACGAGCCGTGGATGTTGTACGCTCGGCCAGAGCCCACCACGCCGACGTGGGTGAAGCCGTCGGTCATCGTGCTGGGTGGGTCGTGGACCATCGTGTATCTCGGTATTCTGCTGATCGATGGTGGTTTCGGCTTCGCGTTGATTGGCGGAGCGTTCGGTATTGCCGGTCACGCAGTGTCACTGGGTTTGACTGTCGCCACCGTGTATTGGATTGGTTCGATGCGTGGTCCGCGGGCATCCGGGACCGTGGCGTTCTTCGGGCTGTGCGGAGTATTGGCCGGCGGGCCGGGAGTGCTGCTGTTCAATGTGATCAGCGTGGGGTATCTTGATCCATTCCACATCATCTGGCAGCCGTTCTATCAGGTCGCCGTCACACTGATGGCTCTGATTGCGGGAATCGCGATCTGGTTTCTTGGCTCGCTGATCGGCTCTTCGCTGGCCAACGATGACCAGGAGATCGTTCGCAAAGCGCGCGAACAGGAGTCCGAAACGCATGGGAGGAAGTCGTCGCGGATGACTAGCTGACGCCATCGGCGCGTGTGGCCCCACACGCCGGGCATACCGCCCCGGGCTTGAAGCCGGTCAGGTCGTAGCCGCAGGTGGGGCAAGTCCCGGGCCGCCCCGTTGACTTGCCGCACTCGGGGCAGACCCCGCTTTCCAGCCCGGTCATGTTGTACCCGCATGACGAACACTCGCCGCGCGCCATCGCTTTCAGTCGCTCGCCCTTGGCCAGTTCGTTCCGGATGATCTGGACAATCCCGAAGATGAGCAGCAACAACCACGCCGCGGTGATCGGTATGGTGGCGGCTCGCGACAGCGAGAACAGCTCTGGCACGGCCATCAGGCCGAAGCACAATCCCCATGTCGCGTACAACACGATCCGTCGTTGTGTCATCGCTCGCACGCCTTCGGCATACCACACTCGGGGCACACCCCGCCGTCGAGCCCGCGCAGGTCGTACCGGCACTTCGGGCACTGCCACGGCTTGGCGCGCTGGTCGGTCCGCCAGAGCCACGCAGTGGGGGCGGCGATGAGGAGGAGGGGGATCCAGAGGGCCAGGAATACTCGAGTTGCCGTGCTGGGGGAGCCCGGTACGTTGAACGTGCGCTGATCGAGCCAGACGGGCCTCAGATTGATCGCCGGATGGACCGTTGGACGAATGTGAAACGAGGCCTTTCGTCGGGGGATTGGGACTGGGCCTAGTTTGAAGTTCCACACAACAAACCCCAAGCGGCCTTCGGAGATGCCGACGAACACAAGCTGATTCGGCTTGCTGATCAGCCAGCCCGAATCCGCTTCGATCCACGCCGACGCGACATACACGCCGAGAACAAGCACACAGAGAACGGTTCCCGCCCACTTGATCCGCCGCCGCGTGAACAGCCGCCGAAACCGCCCCTGTCCCATGAGAGAAGTATATCAGGTCGCCGCAGTTGGAGTCACGCGCCCCGCGCGATGGACTGGGAGCCAATCAAGATTCCTGGTCGCCGGTCTCGTCGAGATTCAGTGAGTCCATCGGGATCAGGTCGGGCTGGGTGAGGGGGTCGGGGACGCCGCCGTCGATGGGCTTTGCATGGTCGATCAAGAACGGCCCGACGGCGGTGCGGCGGAGGCTGGCGAGTGTGCCGCCGGTATCGAGCGCGAGCCCGATGTCGCGTGCGAGCGAGCGGATGTACGTGCCGCGGCCGCAGGCGACGTCGATCGTCAGCATCGGGAAGTCGTAGTCGATGAGGTCGATCGCGTGGATGGTGATGGTGCGGGGCTTCATCTGTATGTCCTCACCGCGGCGGGCGCGCTTGTAGGCCGACTCGCCGGCGATCTTCAAGGCGCTGTGGATCGGCGGCGTCTGCTGGATCGGGCCGACGAACCGGGCCAGCGCGGCGGTGACCTGATCGCGCGTGGGAGGGTGCTCCACGGCGACGGGTTCGAGCGCGCCCTCGTAGTCATGCGTGTCGGAGCGGTGGGCGAGGTCGACCGTGGCGACGTAACGCTTCCGGCCGTGCATGATCGCCTCGCATAAACGCGTGGCCCTGCCGATGAGGATGATGAGCACACCCGTGGCGAGCGGGTCGAGCGACCCGGCGTGGCCGACCTTGACGCGCTTGGGCGCACCGGCGTTGACCAGCCGACGACGCACGATGCGGCAGACGTGCATCGAGGACATGCCGATGGGCTTGTCGACGACGAGCAGGCCGGTCGGGGAGAAGGATGAGGGAATGGGAATGGCAGAGTCGTCGGGCATCACGGGGGAGTGTAGAGCTGCACGGCCTGCTTCCGGCCGCGCGAGTAGTTGAAGCCGGTGACGGTGCTCGACGGGACGTAGTGCGAGAGTCGCGACGCCGGGTCGGCATGGCGCTGCGCAGCCCAGTCGCGCGGCACCCAGAGCAGGCCGGCGGGGTTATCGGCCAGCCAGCCTTCCACGGCGCCATGGTCGATGAGCTGGATGCGCCCCCGCGTGGCGAAGACGAGGCTGTCCTCGTGGTAGGCGACGATGGCGACGGGGCGCGTCCCGGCGGGGTCGGCATCGCGCGTCGCCTGCGCGATCCGCGGTGTCATGAATGCGAAGTCGGCGCGCGGCAGGACGAACCCGAGCACGAGAACAAGCGACACAACCATGGCCAGCAGCCCGGCCACCTGCGCGCCAAGGAACTCGCGCGCGCGAATGAATCGCACGGCCCGGAAGAGCAGCGCGATCGTGACGAGGCAGCACAGGACGGCGGCGGCGAGCATGAGCGAATCGTGCGACGTGGGCAGGCGACCGAGCAGGGCGATCGTGAGCGGAACGGCCACGCCTAGCGCCACGCCCAGAGCGATCCAGATCCGGTACCCGTGGCGCGCAATCCCAGTCGATGCGCCCGGGAGAGCGGCGGCGAGGACGGCCCGCGCGGTCAAGAGCGCGATGGGTGGGTACAGCGGCATCGTGTAGTGCGGCAGCTTGGTCGTGACCAACTCAAAGACCAGCCACGCGGGAACGATCCACGCGATGCAGAAAAACTCGGGCCCGCGTGCAGGCCGAAGCGCGCATGGCCACGACGCGAGTCGAGCGAGTCGCGATCGTGCCGGCGCGTGGGTGCGGATTTTCAGACCTCGGCGGCATGCGCGCACGAAGGCCACACCCGTCAACATCGAGCCGGGCCAGAACAGCAGCGGCAGCAGGACGATGTGGTACCCCGGCGGTCCCCAGTGGCCCTCGCGGGCGGCGCCCGCACGGCCGAGCGTTTCGTCAAGGATGGTGTCGAGATACGGCTGCCACCCGACGCGGCCCGCGACGGCCACGACCCACGGCAGGACGAGGACCGCGGTGAATGCGACGCCCAGCACAGGGCGCGTCTGCCACAGCCACGACCATCGGCGGGCAACGAGCGAGAGTGTTGCGGCGGTCAGGGCGACAACCATCGGCGTGATGGGGCCCTTGGTGAGTA
>JADFOF010000013.1 GCA_022563015.1 Planctomycetota bacterium | reverse complement strand
TCGGCTTCCTTGTCCCGGTCAAGTCCGCGCACCATGATCCCGTGCATTGGGAAACCCAGGCGTCCCAACCCGACTCGGCCGGTTGCTCGATGCCGCGTGGCTCGACCGCAGCCGCATCGCCCGCGCCTTCGGGCGCCAGCACAAGGACGACGAGCTGGGCACGCGTTTGCACGCCGCGCTCGCCTGTCTGTTCCTGTTCGCGGTCTCGGGCCCGACGACGGTGACGGAGCTGGCGGGGATTCCGCTCGTGGTGTTCTTCCTCATCCGCGTGCGGCACACGTATCGGATCTGGGGCGACGTGTTCATGGATGTGAGGTTCTTCCTGCTGCTGGCGCTCGCGGCGTGGATGGCGCTGTCGCTGCTGTGGAGTCCCAACGCTGCGCAGGGGCTCGATGAGCTCGGGTCGATGCGCTGGGCGTGGTGCATGCTGGTGCTGTGGCCTGTGATCGACCGGCGCGAGGTGCTCATCGCCGCGTACGCCGGCGGGCTGCTCCTGGGCAACGGGGCACAACTGGCGCACGCCCTGCAAGACCCGCTCGGATTCGAGTTGTGGTCGCGTTTTCCCGGCCGCGTCTCGGGCTGGTGGGATCCGGTCGTGGGCGGGTCGATGCTGTGCGCCGCGCTGGGGCTGCACCTTCCCGCGGCGCTGATGGGACTTGGGCGGACGCGCCTTTTCGGCGCGATCGGGTCGCTGGTGACGCTCGCGGGGATCGTCGCCACGGGCACGCGCGGCGCATGGATCGCCGCCGCACTGCTGGTCGCGATCGTCACGCTCGTGGCGATCGTCCGGGCCGAGCGCCGGCGCCGGGCGCTGGTGACGATGGCGATCGTCGCCGCGATCATCGCGACGGCCACGATTGCCGCGCTCACACGTGGCGAAACGGCGCTGGGCGACCGCGTCAGAACCGGCTGGAGCGAAGTCACGGCCGCCGTGCGCGACGGTGAGTTTCACTCCGACACCGGGGCGCGGGTCTACATGAACGCCCGAGCCTTCGACGCCCTGGCCCGGCACCCGGTCCGGGGCGTGGGCGCCGGCGGCTACCGATCATGGGTCAACGCGCACGATCCAGAGAACCGGGATATCGCGCACGATCACGCGCACAGCGCGCCGCTGCACGCGGGGGCGACGCTCGGGCTCGTCGGCCTTGCGATTATGGGGTTGATTCTCGCGTGTGGCCTCCGGGCCGGGCTTGGCGCGTGTCGCGGCAACCTGGGCTCGTACGCCGCGGGACCCGCGTTCGCGATGGTCGGGCTCGCGCTGGCCGGGCTCTTCGATACGGTTCAACTCAACGCGCAGACGGCGGCCCAGATCGGGATTCTCATCGCGCTGTGCCCGCCGGTGCTTCCGCCGACGTTCAGGAACGCGTAGGGTCGGTCGGGCGCGCCAATCGCTCGCCGAGTCAATCGTCCAGGGAGACGCTTCTGGGCCCTTGCTTGCCCGCCACGCGCTCCATGTACCCGTCGCCCCGCTTCTCGTACTTGGTGAACCCGAGCCGCTCGAGGTTTTCGTTGCTCAGTTGGCCCTTGGCCTTCATGTCCGACCACTTGCCCGCGATCCGCGGCACGGTGATGACGCGCCGGACGGGCTCGCCCGTCTCCGGGTGCTTCTGGTACGCGTCTTCGCTCATCGACTGGATGAGCTCGACCCTTCTGCCCGTGCCTTTGCCGGCCTTGTCCAGGTACTCGTACTCGTAGATCGGCATCACACACCTCGTGTCCGCGGCGCGGGGCGCCGCCGCGCCTGGGCCTGGGCTTCATCCGAAGGTCCGCCCCGTCTCAAGATCCACCATCGACCATCGCGTGGTCTGGCACAACCTCATGAGCACGGGCCAGGCGATGTCCTCCTCGACCAGCGTCACCATCGCCTGCGTCACGGGGTCGACACCGAGCGGTATCTCGACGACCATCCCCGGGCCGTGCAGCGTCGCCATGCCCGTCTCGTCGGCGCGGGAGTCCCCGTCGCCCGCGGTGTTGAACGCCCCGAGCTGCCGGCGGACTTCATCGAGCGACCCGAGCGGCAGCAGGGTGCCCTCGTCCGGGCCGGACTTCATCAGCACGACCTGTCGATTCGTCGGCAACGATTGGTCCCCCAGCGGGCAGCCCTGTTCACGTCTCTGCGGCGGCGTCCTCCTCGCGGCGCTGACGGAGCAGGGTCTGGGCCTGCTCGATCAGCACGGTCAGCGGGACGGGCTTGACCATATACGCGTCAACGCCGAGCGACTCGGCATAGGCCTGATGGCGTTTGCCCTCGTTTGCGGTGACCATCAGGACCAGCGGGCTGTCGGCCTGGCCCTTGATCTTCTCCAGCGCCAGGAACCCGCTTCGTCCGGGCAGCATCATATCGAGCACCATGAGGTCCGGCTGATGCTCGCGGTTGGCGCGCACGCCGGCGTTGCCGTCCCCGACGGTGACGACGTCGGCGCCCTCGGCCTGGAACGCGGCGGCCATCGACGCGCGAACGTCCGGGTCGTCGTCCACGATGACAATCTTCACGCCGCCCAGTCGTTCGTCCATGGGTCTGCTCCCGTGCGTGAGCGGATCGGCACGCCATCGGGCGTTCCGACCGCTGCCCGCCGACATTCAATCCATTCGCCGCCCGCCAGGCAAGGGTTGCGGCGGCATCAGTTCAGCTTGGTCTGGCCGGTCCGCTTGAGGGTCGCGGCGTCGCGGGCACTCTGCTCGACCACGCGCTGCAGCCCGTCCGCGGAGATCCAGGGCAGGAGTTCGATCTTCTCGCGCAGCGCGGGCGGGAAGGGTCGGTCCAGGCGTTCGTGCCTGGGCCGGCTGCGCCAGATGCGGTGCATCCAGAAATACTGCTCGGGCACGTCGCGCACCATCTGCTCGATCGCCCACCGGTACCGGGCCGTCAGATAGAACAGGGGGTCCGGGTGCGTGGACCACTGGGCGGAGCCGAAGACGTCGGTGATCGCCATCTCGTAGGAAAACCCCTCGCGGTTGTCAGCCGTCCGCTTCGCGAACCCGCAGACCACGCTGGCGTCGAACTGCATCGCGAGCAGCCCGATCGACTTGTATGTGGAGGTGAGGCGACCGAGGAACGGGACGCAGACGCCCCTGTCGCCGCCGTTCTGATCCGCCACGAACCCGATGGGCGCCCCCGCGCGGATCAGGCCCGGCAGCCTCTGCACCGCGCCGAACTTGTCCACGAGCATGAGCCCGCGTGCCGAGCGGGTGCGGCGCACGTATGCGTCCAGCGGCTTGGAATCGAGCGGCCGGTACAACGCGTGCATCGGAAACCCCAGCAGCGCCACCGTGTAGCCGAGCACCTCGAAGTTGCCGCAGTGGCCTGTGATGAGGACGCACGGTCGGCCCTGGATCAACGCCCGCACCGCCGAGGCGACGCGGCCCGTGGAGACGAAGCGGGTCCACCCGTCGGCGGTCAGCAGCCTGGGGATCATGGCCATGTCAGCGCCCAGGCGCGCCAGGTGCTCGAACGACGCCACGGCGCAGTCGTGGGCGCGGTCGTGCGACCAGTCCGGGAACGCGTAGCGGACGTGTTCTTCGGCGCGCTTCAGGCGTGTGCGATTGATGCGCGAGAGCGCGTAGGCGCGGCCGAGCCTGCGTGCCGACCGCGCCGCGGTGGCCGGGCCCAGCGCCCCGATCACCGTGGTGACGCCCCGCAGCCCGAGGTAGGCCGCCTCGTGCACAGCCCCATCGAGGACTCTGCGTGCAAACGGTCTGGGCTCCTGTCGGCGTGACACGCGGCGATCATAGAGACGCCCGTGTGGGCTCTCACGCGCCTCCCCCCGGGCAACCCGTCCCGGAACCGCCCGGCACGGGTGTTCGTACCGCTACAGTCCCTCGGGTGGTAAGATATGTGTATCGGCCCGCCCGGGGCCGTCCAATGCCGCCCAAAGGGCTCGGAGAGGTCGAAAATGGCAAAGCTTTTCTACACACTGGAAGAAACCGCCGAGAAGCTGGGCAAGTCCACGGCTGAGATTCAGAAGCTGATCGACTCGGGGCAGCTGCAGGAGTTCCGGGACCGCGACCAGATCATGCTCAAGGTTGACCAGGTCAATCTGCTCACCTCCTCGGCCGAGGATTCGAGCCTGGTGCTGGCCGATGACGCCGAGGACGTGATCGCGCTGGCCTCGGACTCGGGCAGTGCGTTCGCTATCGACTCGCCGCAGGAGCAGTCCGGCGTGAGCATCTTCGACGCCGACGAGCTCGAAGAGGCCGACCCGTCCGCGCAGACGCAGATCAGCGACACCGGCGCGACGGACTTTGCGCTCGACCCGTCCAGCTCGGGCTCGGGGCTGCTCGACCTGACGCGCGAGGTCGACGACACCTCGCTGGGCGCCGACCTGCTCGAGGACGTCTACGCCGGCGACACGCTCGGCGAGGAATCCGTCACCGCGCCGGAGGGCAGCGAGCTGTTCGAGTCCACGGGAGCACAGACGAACGTGGGCGCGGGCGGACAGGCTGTGGGCATGACGATGGTCGCGGAGTTCGTCGATCCGGGATGGTCCGGCTTTGCCACGGGCGCATTCCTTGGCGCCGGCAGCGCGATCATTCTTGCGATGACCGTTGTCATCGGGGCCTTGACCGGGGGGTTCAGCCAACTGGTGCAGATGATCGGCGACCAGCCGATGATCTGGATGGGCGCCCCCGCCGCTGCCGCGCTCGTGCTCGGGCTGCTGGGCGCGATGATCGGCAAGAAGTCCCGCTGACCCCGGATGGGGGGGGGATCTGCTTCTTGGCGGGTCTGTCGCCCAAGTATCGTCGTGAGAGCCGATGATGGTGTGGCTGGTGTGGGGCGAAGAGCTTGTACAGGATCGCATTCTGACAACGAGGCACGACCAGTAGGAAGCGCTCCGATACGAGGCACGACCGGAAGGGAGTGCGCAGGGCGTGACCATCGCGACATGGGTCGTCGAACCACCGCTCCTTCCCAGTCGCGGCTCGTTATGAAATTTCGAGAGCGCTTCCCACCAACGCATCGCGTCCAATTGAACGGACGCTGAGTCCTATGACGAGCCCTTCGCGCGAGCGAAGCGTGTTGCGTATTCGGCGCCGAACACTCCGTGCTCGCGCCCGGGGCTCGTTCGCACCGGACGCCGAGTCTGAGCCCGCGCGCTACGCGGGGTCATTCTCGAAGAGCGCGTCGATGTCCTGGCTGCCCTCGAGCGCCGCCTCGATCGCCGCCGGCAAATCGCTCTCGTCAAGGTCGCGTTCGCCCCGGCGTCGGCCTCGCACGACCAGCCTGATGGGCACCTCCGGGAACGGCAGCTCCTCGCGGAAGCGGTTCATCAGGTACCGTTCGTAGTTGGCGGTGAACAGCTCGGGGCGGTTGACCACCAGCAGGATGGTCGGCGGGTGCATCCGGACCTGCGACACGTAAAAGATCTTGACGAACGTGCCCAGCCTGCTCGTGGGCCCGCGCTGATCCAGGATCCCGCGCACGAATCGATTCAGCTTGCCCGTGGTCACGCGCTCGCCGGCCTGGCCGAACAACTCGAACGCCAGGTCGATCGCGCCCTTGATGTTCGTGCCCATCTGGGCCGAGATGATCGCGATGGGCGCGAACGCCAGCCCCTTGAGTTCCTTGCGCACGTACTTCTCGTAGTCCTTGGGCGACACGGGCTTGCCCTTGCGCGTCATCCTGCCGGCGACAAGATCCCACTTGTTCACGACGATCACGACCGGCTTGAACGTCTCCTGCACCAGCTGCGCCAGCTGCTGATCCACCTGCGAGATGGTCTCGGTCGCGTCCAGCAGCAGCAGCACCGCGTCGGACCGGTCGATAGCGCGCTTGGCCCGGTCGAACGCGTACCACTCGACCGCGCTCTTCATGCTCTTTTTGCGGCGAAGCCCGGCCGTGTCGATCGCCAGCATGCTCCGGCCGCCAAACTCGAATCGCACGTCAACCGCGTCGCGCGTGGTCCCGGCGATCTCCGAGACAATCACGCGTGGCTGACCCGCGAGCGTGTTCACCAGCGTGCTCTTGCCGCTGTTGCGCTTGCCGATGATCGCCAGCCGAAGATCAACGTCCGGCTCCGGCTCGCCGTCGGGCTCGGGCATCAGCGACCAGATTTTGTCGAGCATGTCGCGCCGAAAGAAGTTGCTCTTGGCCGAGCACATCAGCGGCTCATCGAACCCGAGGGCCGCGAACTCGTAGGCGTGCGGCTCCCACTTGGGCCCGTCGCACTTGGTCGCCAGCACCCGCACCGGGACTCGCCTGGTCGCGCCCCCGTCGCCGGCGGACTGCCCCAGGCGCTGCTCGCGCAGCAGCGTGGCGATGTGGTCGTCCTGGGGCGTCATGCCCGCCTGCGTGTCCACACAGAACAAGACCAGGTCGGCGCTGCGCACCGCCTCGGCGATCTGGAACTCGATGTCTTTGGTCAGCGACGACAGGTCCGCCCCCACGTCGTCGTATCGCGCGCCCTCGGCTGTGTACACGCCGTACCCGCCGGTGTCGGTCAACTCGACGGTCTTGATCGGCCCGGCCCCGTCGGGCGAGTCCAGGTCCACCAGCACCGAGACGCGGTCGCGGGTGACGCCCGGCGTGGGGTCCACGATCGCCACCTTGCGGCGGGCGATCATGTTCACGAGCGAGCTCTTGCCCACGTTTGGGCGACCGACAATGGCGATTCTGGGCACGGGCATGGTCGGATGGTAGGGTGCCCGGACGCGGAGGCCCGATTCGGGGCCCCTCCAGGCACCCCGGACGGCCGAATCGATGGATAACCCCTTATGGCTTCCGGACCTACGATTTTGTGTCGCCATCGCCGTTTATGGCCGCTGGGCCTGTTCGGGAAATATTGCACGAGGAAAAACCAGATTCGGCCCTTGCGGTGTGGCGATTAGTTGGCTATCGTGTACCAAACACTTTGGGTCTTTTTGTATCGTCCGTGTGGACGAAGACCCGATTGAGCCAGGGCCGAGCGGGACGCGCACAGCGCGACCCGGGTGTCGGAGGACACGTCGGCCATCGAGGTGAACCCTGGGCGGAGCCCGTGCCACGTTGATCAGCGATGGGCGGTGCGTCGAACCCGCGTTCGTGCCGACCCGCCGCGCCTGCACCGGCCGCTGTCCACCGGACAGCTGGGCGGAGAAAGGACGCAACGGTGAGGACGGAACCCGTCACGCCCAAGCCGACCGGCGACTCGGAGGCCCCCTTGCTCATGCTCGGCCCGGGCGGAGAGTTCGTCACGAGGTACGTGCCGGCACGACGATCGCCGGGCATGATCCAAGCAGTGATCATCGCCGCCCGAGGCTTGGTGCGCGGCGTAGCGCCGGACCAGTCGCCGTGCGCCCCTATCTGCGCCGTGCCGTCGAGGTCGGCCATCGCGGGCCGTCAGCAACGGACAGGATCGTCGCGGCCGTCGGCTGCGTACAGAACGTGGGCCGGGAATGCACACGCCGCGCCGGCCGTTCGCCAAGCCATGCACACCACCGATCGGAGCCCGGCTGCCAGTCGGGGAACCGCCGAACATTTGAGGGAGGAAACCACCCATGAACCTGACACCAAAGCAACTGCGAATCCTTCAGCTTATCCGCGACTCGCGTATCCGAAAGGGCTTTTCCCCAACGATGCAGGAGCTCGCCAACGAGATCGGCGTCAGCAAGGTCACCGTGTTCGAGCACGTCGAGGCCCTCATCAAAAAGGGCGCGCTCATTCGACAGGCGAACAAGGCTCGCTCTTTATCCATTGCTGAGGGCGTCGCTGTCCCGGACGAGGAGCGCCCGCTCAAGTTCCCGCTGGTCGGCAAGATCGCCGCCGGCTACCCCATCGAGAAGGTGCCCGACCAGGACGAGATTGACCTGCAGGAACTGCTCGGCCGCAGCCCCGGCCAATCCGAGTCCGTCTTCGCGCTCAAGGTCGAGGGCGACTCCATGAAGGACGAGGGCATCCTGGAGGGCGACTACATCCTGGTGCAGCGGACCGAGGTGGCCCAGAACGGCGACCGGGTGGTGGCGCTGCTGCCGGACGGCTCGACCACGCTCAAGCGGTTCTACCGCGAGGACGACCACATCCGCCTCCAGCCGGCCAACCCCGAGTTCGAGCCCATCATCGTCAAGTTCTGCCAGGTGCAGGGGATCGTCAAGGGCGTGGTCCGCCGGTACTGAGCCGCGCTCAGCGCAGTTTCAATCAACGCGTCGCGTCCATATCTCAACGGACGCCGAGTCCGATGACGAGCCCTTCGCGCGAGCGAAGAGTGCTGTGCATCCGGCACGCCCAGCACCCTGTGCTCGCGCCCAGGGCTCGTTCACGACAGACGCCGAGTCTGAGCCCGCTGCGGGCGAAGGCTCGGATCGCGCGTCATCAAAGATATCCGAGCCTTCGCGGACTCAGACTCGGCGTCCGGGACACGATGCGAGGTGCCGGGCGTGTCAGGGGATGTCTTGCAGTATCACTTCCGTGGGGTCCGGTGTGTCCGAATCGATCGAGATCTGGACGACGAAGGGCTGTCTGCCGTGTGCGAGCAGGCCGATGAGCTTGCGTTCGACATCCACGACAAGAATGACATCGTCTCTGGATGGTTTCTTGTAATGGCCCAGGTGGAGCACAACCAGGTGGCCGGGAAGAATCGCCGCTCCGTTGGCGCCGAAGGCCCAGGCGTAAAACGGGTTCCTAAAGACCATTGAGTACAGCTGTAAGTCGCTGGACCCGTACATGCCGTCCGCCAGATTGCCGTGGAAGCTCACGCCCACATGCACGCGCTCGCGCTTCCCACGCAAATCCCGAAATGGCGCTGTCCTGTATCCGCTCTTTCGTACTCTTGGATCGAAAGCCCAGGGTTGGTAAATGAGTTGTTCGCAGAATCGGGAAGGATCCGCGCCATCGATCCGCAAGAAAAACAAGACATCGGATTCCTGCGAATACCTCTTTGGAACATATTCAACCCACTCAACGCCCTCAAACAACTCGTCATCGGTCCCATCGAGGCGAATCCTGCGGATATCACCGTCCAACGCGCGGTAGTACACCCAGAAGTCGTCAATGTCAGCCTCGAGCGAGGAGGCGACGAAGTCAAGGGATCTCGCTCGTTCAAACTGAGTATAGAACGTCGCGCTATCCAGGATCCCGAAGTGCAAGTACACCACGCCGACGAACGAGATCAGGTTGGCGACGATCATCGCGGCAAGCGTCCTGCGGATCGAGCGGGTCTGACGGGGCAGACTCTGATGCACGATCGGCCACTCGATGAGGATCGACAATGCGCCCGCGACGACGAGCAGGGCAATGACAATCGGCCACGCGCGGTCGATGATGGGGATGGACGCGAACACTTCGTCAAGACCCAGGCGCAGCGCGTGCAGGACCGCTCCGCCCGCGAGCAATGACACGTAGTTGGCGAACACGACCAAGAACAGCAGTTTCAGCTTGCCCAGGATCTTGGGCCGAAACATGATCGCGAGGATGAGGAACTCCACGCCGGAGATGATCGGGATGCCGAGCACGACAATACCGACTCCCTGGTAGAACGCAGCGCTCGCGTTTGCGAGGATCAGGCTCTGCATGGACAGATTCTAACCCGCTCTGCTGCGCAATGCCGAGTGTGCGGCATGGATTTGCGTGGGTTCGTCGGGATGCCGAATTGACGAAAGAAGGGAAGGGGGCCCTCACCCCAACCCTCTCCCCGGGGGAGAGGGAGCCGGAGCCGGTCGCGCGGCAGGGTGGAAGCGCGCACCACCGGGTTGCTCGGTCCGGGTTCTCAGTAGGTCTTGCGGAGTCTGGCGGAGGGGATGTCGAGCTGGCCGCGGTACTTTGCGACGGTTCGGCGGGCGATTTCTATGCCTTGTTCGTTGAGTTTTCTGACCAGGGCCTCGTCGCTGAGGGGCTTTGACTTGTCCTCGGCGTCAACGACCTCTTTGAGCGCAGCCTTGACAGCGTCGTAGCTGACGTCGATGCCCGACTCGGTCTGGAGCCCGCCGGAGAAGAAGCCGCGCAGCGGGACGATGCCGCGGGGCGTCTGCAGGTGCTTGTCGGCCACAGCCCGCGAGACGGTCGCGACGTGCACGCCGAGTTGCTCGGCAATCTGCGTCATGGGCAGCGGCTTGAGGGCCTGGGACCCGAAGTCGAAGTAGTCGCGCTGTGCGTCGACGACGACGTTGATGACGCGCAGCAGCGTGTGCCGACGCTGGCCCATCGCGTCGATGAGCCACTGCGCGTTCGAGAGGTTCTTGCGGATGAACTCGCGGTCGGTCTTGGGAACGTCGCGGTCGCGGGCCATCTCCGCGTACGCCTTGTTGATCTGGATGTTCGGCAGGCGCGTGTCGTTGAGGTATGCGATGTAGCGGTCCTGGTCGTCGTCGTACTCGACGGTGGCATCGGGGACGATGGCTGCGGGCGGATCGTTGACGAGTCGTCGGCCCGGCGCGAGGCTGAGCCGCTTGAGCTGCTCGATCCCGATCTTGATCTCGTCGAGCGAGAGCGTGGTGCGATCGGCGATCCTGGGCAGGCGGTTGTTCATGAGGTCGTCGAGGTGGTCCTCGACCAGCCAGCGGGCGGTCTCGAGCGGGTCGTCGCTGCCGCGCTCGCGCTCCAGCGCGTCGATCTGGAGCAGCAGGCACTCGCGCACGTCGCGCGCACCCACGCCCGGCGGGTCGAGCGATTGCTGAAGCTTGTCGAGCACGCTGTTCAACTCGTCGATCGAGGCCTGCACCGAGTGCGGCAGGCGGTCCCGCACGGTCTCGACGGGCGTGCGGAGATAGCCGTCGCCCTCGAGGAAGCCGATGATCGCTTCGCCCAGCGTCATCGTCCGCTCGTCCACGTCCACCAGCCTCCACTGATCGAGCAATTGCTCGATGAGCGAGGCGCTGCGGGCGGGGGTTGCAGCCAGGGCGTCGAGCTTGCTGTCGCGCTCGCCGGCGCGGGGCGCGGGGCCTGAGGGCTCGTACTCGCGGGCACGCTCACGCTGGGCGCTGAGCCCCGAGGCTGAGTACGCGTTGTCGGCAGCGTCGGGGTTGGTCGTCTCGTACCGCGCCAGTCGTTCGAAGTCGTGCGCATCGGAGGCGCCGGTGTCCAGCACCTGCTCGTCGGCGGATTCGTCGCGTCGGGCCTCGGCCTGCTGACGTGCGATCTCGGCCGAATCGGCGCTGCGCTCGATGAGTTCCAGCGCGATGTTGCTCTCCAGCTCCTGCTCGATGCGTTCTTCGAGCTCGGCCATGGGCATCTGCAGGATCTCCATGGACTGGATCATCCTGGGCGACAGCTTCATCTGCTGCCCGAGCTTCATGTGTTGGGAGGTCTCGAATCGCATGGGTGCCTGAACGTCGCTCCTTGGTCATTCCATCGACTGTCTGCCCTGTATTGCGTCGGCCAGAACGGCTTTGTTGGCATATTCCAGCTGCCACCCAGTCGGCAATCCTCGCGCCAACCGCGTGACCCGCACGTCTCGCGACTTCAGCTGGTCCGCCAGGTACAGCCCCGTGCCGTCGCCCTCGAGCGTCGGGTTCAGCCCCAGGACGACCTCCTGGATCCGCTCGCCGCCAGCGTTCTTTTTCGGCTCGTCCACCCGGGCCAGCAGCTCCGACACGGTCAGATCCTCGGGCCCCACGCCGTCCAAGGGGCTCATCCGCCCCATGAGCACGTGGTACAGCCCGTGGTACATCCCCGTCTGCTCGAGGGCGAAAAGATCCTTGGGCTGCTCGACCACCAGCACCTGGGAGCGGTCGCGGCGGGGCGCGTCGCAGATCTGGCACGGGTCGGTGTCGGTCAGGTTGAAGCAGATCGAGCAGTGCTTCACACGCTCCTTCACGTCGCGGATGGCCTCGGCCAGCGCCAGGGCGGGATCCTTGTCCGACTTGAGGATAAAAAACGCGATCCGCTCAGCCGTCCGCCGCCCGATGCCCGGCAGCCGGGTCAACTCGGCGATCAGCCGATCGACCGATTCCGGATAGACCCTCCCGCGGTCGGCGTGTCCGGTTGCCTCACTCACCGGTCATTCTATTACGCCCGAGGATCGCTATCATCGGGCGTGCGAACCGGAGCCACCAGTCGCCTGAGCCCCTGGCTCGCCGTTGCGGCGGTGATCGCCCTTGGCGCTGTGTACTACAGCCAGGGGGTCGCCCCCAACATCCATCCCAAGCGGTTCGGCGTTGTTGAGCCCGGCGTTGTGTACCGCAGCGGTGCGCTGACCCCCGAGGCGACGCGCCGAATCGTCCAACGCCACGGGATCCGCACCATCATCGACCTGGGCGCCGCCGACGGTGCGTCCCGGGCCGACCGTCTGGCGCAACGCACCGCCGAGGCGCTCGGCGTCACACGCTACCGCCTTGAATTGTCCGGCGACGGGACGGGCAACCCCAACTGCTATGTGTACGCGCTGCGGCTGGCGACGGATGAGGAGCACCAGCCGGTGCTGATTCATTGCGGGGCCGGCACCGAGCGCACCGGCGTCGCGGTCGCGCTGTACCGGATGCTCGTCGAGGGATGGACGCGCGAGGAGGCGATGGCCGAGGCTGTCGCCGCCGGGCACGATCCCGATCGGAACACGCGATTTTCGACCACGCTCGACGACATCGTGTGGCGGATCGGCCGGGCGCTCAGCGATGAGGCCTGGGTCAAGGACGCCGACCCGCTCACGCCCGAGCAGCTTGCGCCAACCAACGCGGGGCGGGATTGAAACGCGCGCGGAGCAATCCAGGGACTCGCTTGGCGAGCGGGGGAGAGACCCTCACCCCAGCCCTCTCCCAAGGGGAGAGGGGGCCTGCGCTGGGGCGTCAGGTTGTCATCGTGCTCGCGTTGTGTGCCGTGGTGTTCTGGGTGCGCCTGGGCGCGGACGGGCTGGGCGCGACCGAGGGGCATCGCGCCGTCCCGGGATGGGAGATGCTCGACACCGGGCGCTGGCTGGTGCCGACGATGTTCGACCAGGCGTACCTGCGCAAGCCGCCGGGCATGTCGTGGGCTGTGGCGCTGTCGTCGATGGTCTTGGGACACACCGAATTCGCCGCTCGTGCGGTGTCCGCGACCGCCATGACGCTGATGGCGCTGCTGGCGCTCGTGTTCGCCCGAAGGTGGTTCGGCCCGAGATACGCCGCAGCCGCGGGCATCGCCTGTGCGCTCACGCCCTGGTTCTGGCAGTTCGGCCGCGCCGCCGAGATCGAAGCGCTCAACTGCATGTTCATACAGCTCGGCGTGTTCCTCGTCGCGGATCGGCTGGTGTTCAGCCGCAAGAGCATCCCCTTCGACGCTGTTGCAACGCTCGTGGCCGGGCTGGCGCTCGGGGGCGCGCTGCTGACCAAGGGCCCGGTCGGTGTGGCGATCGGTGCGGCGGTGGTCGCGGGCGCGTGCGTGGCGACGCGCTCGCCGCGGCCGTTCGCGCGACCGCTCGTCTGGATCGCCGTGTCCATCGGATCGCTGTGCTTCATCGTCTGGGCCCTGGCCGCCCAGCGCGCCATCGAGCGCGATGTAATTTCCGTAGTAACGCAGTCATTCAGCGTGTTTCTGTGGGACGCCAGCCGCGTGCCCGGCATTATGACGCTGGCGCCGGTCGCGTTCGCCGCGGCGCTGCCGCTCTCGCTGGTGGTGCTGTTCCCCTTCGGCCCGGACGCGACGCGCGAGTTCGACGACCCGAGCCACCGCGAGCTGCACATCGCGCGCACGCTCGCGTGGGGATGCGTGCTGTCGCTCGTGCTGCTTGTGCTCGCCGGCGTGAGCAACCCGCGGTACGCGATGCCGGCGTTCGTGTTCACGCCGCCGCTCGTGACGTACGTGCTCGCCGGATGGTTCGAGCGGTTCGGTCCCAGGCGAAGGGCGATCGCGGGCGTCATGCTTCTCGGGCGCCCCGGCGTGCTCGCATCGGTCCTGCTCGTGGGCGCGGGCGCGTGGATCTTCGCGATCGAGCCGCGGCGCGACGCACGCAGCGGGCGCGACGTGGGGACAGCGCTCGCCGAGTATCTGTCGGACGGCTCGATCGTCCTGGCGGACCATCTGGTCGAGGCCCGCCCCGAGGTGCTCTGGTACGCGCAGCAGGCCGCCCGCCGCAACGGGCGTCGCGTCGTTTTCCGCTGGATTCCAGGGCTGGCAGCCGAATCAGGCATACTGCGCGACGAAGAGTTCCTGCTGCTCCGCACCGACGACAGCGGCGAGGCGCAGCGCATGCGCGACGCGGGTACTCTGGACGGGCTGCACGAGATGACCGCCCTTAAGGTTCACACGTACACCTTCTCGCTCTTCGGCCGATAGCGCCTCCTCAAATCAGATGCTGTGTCGGAACGGGTCCAGGACGCCGAGTCTGAGTCCGCGAAGGCTCGGATATCTCCGGTGACCTCTACACGCGCGTGATCCGAGCCTTCGCCCGCAGCGGGCTCAGACTCGGCGTCCGGGGCTCAGACTCGGCGTTCGCACAGGGGCTCACGCGACGCGCTGGTTGAAACCCCACTACCCTGTCCGCGTGCATCCTGTGCGTCGGAACATCCCCGAGCCCCGCCTCGAGATGACGCCCCTCATCGACGTCGTCTTCTTGCTGCTGACCTTCTTCATCCTCTCGCTCGTGCTGATGGTGCGTGCGGAGGTGATCGGGATCGAGCTGCCCGACGTGCCCGGCTCCGTGACGGCATCGAACCCGGACATCATCACCGTGGCGCTGGAGGCCGACGGCACGATCCGCGTCAACGGCGAGATCGCCTCGAAGGAGGACCTGCCGGATCTTCTCGCAGCCGCCAGGGCCCACCTGCCCGACGCGTCCGTCATCGTCGCTGCCGACGAGTCCAGCCGCAGCGGCGACTTCATCCGCCTCCAGCAGATGCTCACCGAGGCCGGGTTCTCGTCCGTCTCGATCCTGACCGCGCCCACGCCCGACGACAGCACGAAACGCCCGTAAAAAAAGCCCGGGCGTCGATGCCCGGGCTCTGGTGTATTCAGCGATGGTGAACGCGGCTCACCCGCCGCCCTTCTTCGCCTCCTTCTCGTACCAGCTCAGGCGATCGCTCAGCTCATCGAGCTGTCGCTGATCGTCGCCGGCGTACTTTACCGCCTGGCGCTGATACTTGATCGCCTTCTTCAGGTCACGCTTGTCGAAGTAGACCTTCGCCACGGTGTCGAGGATCGCCGCGTCCTCGTTGTCCGTGAGTTCGTTGGCGCGAAGGGCGGCCTTGAGGGCGAGGTTCAGATCCTGCCTCGCCGGCATGTTGTCCGGATCGACGATGCCCCACGCGAGCCTGTTCAGGTAATCGGCGTTGTCGGCCAGCCCGCCCGCGACCAGCGTTCGCCCGATCGCGTACGCCTTGTCGTACTCGCCGGCCTTGAAAAGCTCAAAGTACTGATCGATCTGCTTCTGCGCCTTCTGGGCTTTATCCTGCTTCTTGACCTCTGCCTCGATGTTCCACTCGCCGTTGACGATCGCTTCGAGCGGCTCGTCCATTCCCATAGGGTGACCCATCCAGGCGACTCGGCCCTTCTGGTCGATGATGAACGCGGTGGGGATGCCACGCTTACCGGCCGCATTCATCCAGGTCTTGGCCATCGCGCCGGTTTTCTTGGGGTCCTCTCCGTCGTACTTCTTTTCGATGGCAACGGTGTACTGCATCAACTCGTTACCGCTCGGCCGGTCATCGCGATCTTCCATGAACGGCTCGACCTTCGCGGGGTCGTCCCAGATATTGACGCCGATGATCCTGACGCCCTTGTCCGCGTATTCCTTCTGAATATCACTCAGGTGCGGCATGCCTGCGATGCAAGGCCCGCACCAGGTCGCCCAGAACTCGACCACGTACACGCGGCCGTTCTCAAAGCCCGTGATCGGCTTGCCCTTGACCCACTCGCCGATCGCCAGCTCCGGCGCCTTGTCGCCGAGCATCAACTCGAACGGCCGATCCTCGTTGTCTGCACCGGCGTAGGTCCCGCCCTTGGCGAGCACCTTCTTCAGCGGCTTGTCCAGGCGGCTCGGATGGCCGATGTACGCGATCTTCCCGTCCCGGTCGATGAGAAAGGCTGTCGGAATGCCGCCCTTGCCGGCGGCAGTCATCCACGTCTCGAACATCGACCTGTCCGCGTCGTAGGCGACGTTGTACGCGATCTTCTTGCCGTTGTCGTCCTCCTCGACCCACTCGAAGAGGTGGTCGCGTCCCTTTCGCTCGGACCCGGCCACGCCCAGCACGATCACGCCGTCGTCCGCGTGCTCGGTCTGGATCTCGGACAGGTGCGGGATGCTGCGGATGCACGGCGCGCACCAGGTCGCCCAGAACTCGACGATATAGACCTTGCCCTTCTGGAAGCTCTCAAACTCGGCGCCCTTGACCCACTCGTCCACGGACAGCTTCGGGGCCCTGTCGCCCACCTTGAGATCCTGTCCCAACGCCGCTGCCGACGTGCACAGCATGGCCGCGATCAGCGCGGTGGTCCGATATTTCATGGCTCGACTCCTGAAATCTGATTCCCCTGCGGACGCATCCCGCGGTCGCCACACGGCGACCGCGAACTCGCCGCGCTCGTACGGAATAGCATACCGAGACAACAGCCCGAAGGGGTCTTTTCTTCCGCTCGCGACGCAATCATTGATGGTTTTTCATGGGTCGAATGAGCCAGCCAGCAGAGGGGACGGGGGCGGCGCGACTGGGCGTGGGCCTGCTGGCGAGCCTGCTTCTGCACGCCGGGGCGGCCATGACGTGGCTCTCGCCCACGACGCCCGAGGCCGATGCTCTCGCCGCAGACCCGACCATAAACCAATCAACGATTCGCCTCGGGATCGAGCGATCTCCGCATCGGACGATCGCCTGGCTCGGGTTCATCGACCCAAGCGAGCACCTGGCGCCCGATCGGGAGGTCGAGCAGTCGGCCCTGTCGCCGCTCCCCCCGGCCGCACTCGTCGCCGACCCCGCCGCCGCCCGGAGCGCCGCGGTCGCTCGGCTGCTCAGCGAGATGGCTACGCGGGCCGGACCCGCAATCGACCGCTGGTACGAGCCGCGGCGCGAGGCCTTGATCGCGATTCTCCAGGCCGCCGCCGGGGCCCTGCAGGCTCAGGCTGCCGAGTCGGAGCCCGGCGAACCGGTCGTGGTGCAGGTTCCGCCCGTCACCCCGGCGATCGAGTCGCCCAAAGAGGCCGACGCCAGCGCCAAGGACGAACCGCTCGAGTACCGCAACGGGCGCGTGGCTGCGGGCGAGGGGCTGGATATCACGACCGTCAGGCCCCGTTGGGCCCTGAGCACGCGGATCACCGCCTCGCCCGGAAACCCAGTGGTCATCGTGGAATTCGCCCGCGACGGGCGGGTCCGGTCGGCGGTGTTCGAGGGTCTCGGCTCGGGCTTCGAGTCGGTGGACGGCCCATTGCTGGACGCGATCTACGCCTGGCGGGCCAAGGGCGACCGCCTCGAAGCACTGCCCCAAGACGACCCCGACGCGGTCCTGACCGTGCGAATCCGCGTCCACCTGCGATGACAATGGGCTTGGCAAGGGGCGGATGCTCCGAGCCCGGACTCCAAGAGCGTTCTCAGATCGGATGTCGTGTAGAAATGTGTGCCGGACGCCGAGTCTGAGTCCGCGAAGGCTCGGAGATCCCCCTTTCCCAGCACCATCCGAGCCTTCGCCCGCAGCGGGCTCAGACTCGGCGTCCGCGGGCTCAGACTCGGCGTCCTTTGCGACGCGGACGTGGCGCGTTGATTGAAACCGCTCTAGAATCGGCCGATGGAAAAGCAGTCCATGCGATCTCAACCGGGCATTCTGATTCTCGCGTGCGTGGCGATGCTGGCGGCGGTGCCGGTCGCTGGGGCGCAGAGGCAGGGGTTTCGGCTCATCGAGCAGGGGATCGAGGACGTCGAGCCGGCCGCGGTGAGCCTGCGTGTTCCATGGGTCGATCTGCGCGAGCCGCTCGGCTTCGACGAGGTCTGGCAGGGGCTGTGGTCGGATCCATTCCTGGGCGAGCGCGAGGTGTTCATGCGGTCCAGCGGGGCGATCACAGCCGTGTTCCCGCGGTCCAGCTACGTGCAGACCGAGGAGGGGACGCTGGTCGAGATTCCGGCCGGGACGATCTTCTACCTTGGCCAACCTCCCGCGGGTCTGGAACGTCCGTCCGATCGCGAATCGCCACCGGGGCGGATCGACCTGCGCCGCAACACCGCGTTGACCGCTGCACCCTCCGCGCAGGATGCGGCCGCGAGCGTGCGCATCGAGGCGGCTGGCTCGCACGTCGAGTTCGGCATCTGGACCAGCGAGACGTACCGGACGGCGCGGGTGGCGCGTCTGCTGCGGAGCGCAGCCGGGGCGGAATCGAGCGACGACGACAGCGGCACCGAGCGCGACAGCCGGGCCTTCATCCGGATGCGTGACGGCGTGGTCGAGGACTACTGGATCGACTGAGGCTCAGAGGGGTGGGGTCGTTGGTGCTTGCGGCCCGGCGTCCTCGCCCGCGATCGCCGAACGCATGTGCGTGTCCGACTGGATGTTCTTCATGCGGTAGTAGTCCATGATGCCCATGTTTCCCGAGCGGAAGGCCTCGGCCATGGCCTTTGGAACCTCCGCCTCGGCCAGCACCACCAGGGCCTGGTTCTTCTGCACCTGGGCCTTGAACTCCTGCTCCTCGGCGACGGCCATGGCACGGCGTTTCTCGGCCTCGGCCTGGAAGCGGCGCTTGTCCGCGTCGGCCTGGTCCGCCTGAAGCTTGGCCCCGATGTTCTCACCCACGTCGATGTCCGCGATGTCGATCGACAGGATCTCGAACGCCGTCCCCGCGTCCAGCCCCTTGCCCATCACCACCTTCGAGATGTTGTCGGGATTCTCGAGCACCGCCTTGTGCGTCTTGGCCGAACCGATCGTCGTCACGATCCCCTCGCCTACGCGCGCGATGATGGTCTCTTCCGTCGCACCGCCGATCAGCCGCCCGAGATTCGTGCGCACCGTGACACGGGCCTTGGCCTTGAGCTGAATCCCGTCCTGGGCGACGGCGTCGATGGTCAGCCGAGGCCCGCCGGCGGTCGGACAGTCGATGACCTTGGGGTTGACCGAAGTATTCACCGCCTCGAGGATGTCGCGACCGGCCAGGTCGATGGCGGTCGAGACGTTCCAGGGCAGCTCGATGCCGGCGTTCTGGGCCGCGATCATGGCGCTGACCACATTGGGCACGCGCCCGCCCGCCAGGAAGTGCGACTCCAGCTGGTCCGCCGAGATCTCGATCCCGGCCTTGACCGCGCGGATTCGGCTGATGACGATCGTGCGGATGTCCACCTTGCGCAGGCGCATCCCGATCAACTGCGTGAACCCCACGTACGCACCGCTCAGCCACGCCTGCACCCACAGGCTGATGAACTGACCGGCGATGATCAGAAAGAAGACGATGAAGATGAAGACGACGGCGACGACCGCCCAACCTATACCTGGCATGTTCTGACTCCCCTGAGGGCTTCCTTGTGCGTCAGACCGCGCGGGGCCTGAACCACCAGAGTATACGGAGGTTTGGCACGGCCCGTCGGCTGCTACCCGATCTTCCGCACCTTTATCTGATTCGCCTCGACCACGACCACGCGGACGGTCGAGCCAGCCTCGATCATCGGCCCCTCGGCCAGCGCGTCGTGCCGCTTTCCATCGATCCGCACCACGCCCACGGGGCGAAGATCGGTGATGGCCTCGCCCTCGGCGTCCAGCAGCGCCAGCAGCTCGTCGTGCCGCTCGGCCACCTGCTTCGGATCCGAATTCTTCGTGCCCAGGATCAGCCGTCGCCCGATCGGCGTGTGCGGGAAGGCCTTGAACGCGAGGGTCAGGGCCATGGGCCCGAGCACCAGTGTCGCCCCGAGCCCGATGAACCCCCACATCTGATCGTGGATGAACAGGAAGATGATGCCCGTGCAGGCCGCGATCGCCGCCGATACCGCGATCAGCCCGCCCGATGGGATGAACACCTCGACGAAGATCAGGACGATCGACGTGCCGATCAGCACGATCCCCCAGGGCAGGTACGACTCGCTGTTCACGCTGGCGCCTCTCCGGTCCCGGACTGCTCGTCGATCGGCTCGACGATGAGCCGATCAAACTCCACCGCGCTCACAACGCGGACCGCCACACCCGCGTCAACGTAGCCGAGATCCGACCGCACGTCCACCACACGGTCGCCGAACACCGCGTGGCCGACGGGCTTGAGCGGCGTGGTCGTGCGCCCGATCGACCCGGGCTGGATCGGGGTCTCAGCCGGCAACGCCATCGCCGCCAGCATCTCGTCGCCGCTGTCACCGGCGTCCTGCACCGCGCGCGACAGCACCAGGCGGTTGAAAAACGGCAGCGTGCCGAGGTGCTTGGAGAGGAAGAAGATCGCCACACCCGAGCTCGCGAACGCCAGCACTGTGGCCATGATCCCATTGGTCAGCTGCCGCGACGCCTGCTCGGGGTCGGCGGACGGCTGGGAGAACGTGAACACGATCCCGCCCAGCAGCAGCAGCACGCCGGCGATCCCGAACACGCCAAACCCCGGCAGCACCAGCAGCTCCACCGCCAACAGGATGATCCCCGAGATGATCGCGACCACCTCCCACCACGACGCCAGCCCGACCAGCATCGAGGGGGCCAGGAACGCGATGAGGGCCGCAGCCGCGATCGCCCCGGGAACGCCAAGCCCCGGCGCGTGCAGCTCGATCATCAGCGTCGTCAGAAAGACCATCAACAGCAGCGCGCGGATGATCGGGTTGGTCAGGAACGCCAGCTGCATCGCCGCCTTCTCCGAGAGCGTCGGCTCCAGACGGTCCATGGCCGACGCGCCGAAGTACGACATGAGTTCCGCGTCGGTCTTGATGACGGCGGTGGCCAGGCCCGAGTCCAGCAGCAGCCCCGCCCGCATCGTGACCAGCCCCCGGCCGCTGGCGTAGTAGACCGGCTCGGTCCATTCGTCGCGGTTGTCGGGCGTGATCGTCGGCCGCCGCGATCCCACGACGAGATTGCTCGAGATGGTGTCGGTCAGCGGCTCGAGCACGGGCGAGGCGGGGTCGAACGCGGTGTGGTCGCTCTCGGTCGGGGCGCCGTTCTCCTGTGGCGAGTCGCCCGGAGGCGGCGTCGGCGCGGTCGGCTGACCGATGAGGGGCGGCGCCGCCACCAGCATCGGCGTCGCGCTGCGGTCCGGCTCGCGCTCATAGATCCGTTCGTACTCAGCCGCGTCGATGAACAGCACCCGCCGCGGATTCTCCTTGTTGCGGATCATCCACAGCTCGACGCCCAGGCTCACGATCCCCTGCACGAGCTTCTCGTCGTACCCGTGCCGCCGGGCCGAATCGACCACCTCGACCAGCAGCGGGGCCAGGAACTTCTGCCGCTCCGCCTCGCTCAGTTCGTTGATCCCGCGGATCGGGTCCATCTGCACGACCAGCGCATCGCCGAGCGTCGCCGGGTCGTTGACCACGATCTCCTTGCACGCCAGCGCGATGATGGCACCGCCGGAGTACGCGTCGCGGTTGATCCACGCGACCGTGTTGGGCACGCTCGTGCCCTTGAGCATGTTGCAGATCTCCAGGACCGCCCCGACCTCGCCGCCGGGCGTGTCCAGCTCGATCACGATCGCGTCCGCGCCCTGCCGCTCGGCCAGCTCGATGCGCCGCTCGAACACCTTGGGTGTGATCGAGTCGATCACGCCGCGGATCGTGATGATCGCGACGGTCTCGGCCCGTGCGGCGGCGGCGACGACCGTCGGCTGATCGCCCGTCTGCGGCTGCACCCCGGCCCCCTGCCAGGCCGGCAGTAACGAGCCGAGCAGCATCGCGCCGCTGACGATCCCCGCGGCCTGACTCGCGCGCCGCGTCCTGCTGATGACCGTTTCATGCACGAACAAGTATAGATCCTCCACTGGGCGCGCTCGCCCAGCCGGCAATCGCCGCCGCATCCTCTGTTTACGGATTGTTCAGGGCCTTGTTTCGGTCAGTTCCGGCCCGTCCCCGCCCATGGGTGCATACGCCGCGCTCGACTGCTCGACACGCCACGACATCGCATCGCCCCGGCAGTCGATGTGCACGGCGAAGAACCCGGGTCCTCCCGCCGGGCCCGCGGTCTCGTTGGCGCGGATGAGCGGCCAGATGATCCGCCGATCGGTCTCGGGCAGCGGCAGGGCGTCGATCTCGCCCGGGTCGTGCCACTCCAGCCTGCCCTCGCTGATCTGGATCGGCTCGACCACCACCGGCCGCGTCACCCGGTAGATGAACATGAGCCAGTGCCCGGCCTGCTCGTAGGCCCGCTCGGCGACCAGCCCCAGCAGGTGCAGGTCGTCCAGGGCGACGTCGATGCCGGCCTCTTCGCGGATCTCGCGCTGGGCGCACCGGGCCGGCGACTCGCCCGAAGCCATGTCCAGCTTGCCCCCGATCGGCGAGCACAGCCCGAGGTTGGGGCTTTTCGCACGCCGGATCAGCAGCACCCGCCCACGCGCATCGCGCAGATCGCACAGGCACGCGATTCGGTACGGCAGATCAGTCATGTGTCAGGGTAGGTCGGATCTCCGAGCCGACATTCTGAGGTAGATCAGCTCTCCGAGCTGACATTCCGAGGTACGTCGGCTCTCCGAGCCGACGTTGTGTCACCCATACCAAAGAGGCCCAAGCGCAAGCGCGGGCTCTCCCCCACCCGGATTTCAACGCGAAGATCACAAAGATCGCGAAGCGATGAAGCGACAAAAAGACAAAGCGACGAAGTGGCTCCCTCCCCCGTCGCCGACGGGGGAGGTGCCGAGCGCAGCGAGG
>JADFOF010000201.1 GCA_022563015.1 Planctomycetota bacterium | reverse complement strand
CGGCGACATGGACGGCGACCGGGCGCCCGATCTGGCCGTGACAAATCGCAATAGCGCCAACGTCTCGGTGCTGCTGAACCAAAGCTCCCCGCCCTGCTACGCAGACTGCGACCAGTCAGGCGCACTCGACATCTTCGACTTCCTCTGCTTCCAGAACAGCTTCGTGCTCGGCGAGCCGTACGCCTGCGACTGCGATCCCGACCCGGCCTGCGACATCTTCGACTTCCTCTGCTTCCAGAACGCCTTTGTTGGCGGATGTCCATAAGACCGCCGCTGGCGGCCGTAGGAGTTCACCATGAAGTGTGCAAAGAGTGTCTTCGTCGTGCTCGGCTTCGCCCTGCTCAGCCCGGCCCCATTTCCCCACCTCATCCCCGCCGCCCACGCGCAGAACCAACTCTGGATCACTCAGTTCGGCTCAATTGAACGTGACAGTTCCGTCGCGCTCGCGTCCGATGGGGCAGGGGGATCATTCTCTGCTGGTTGGACGGAAGGCAGTCTGGCCGGGCGTCCACTGCTCATCATGCAGCGGGCTCGAGATCGAGCTGCCGGACCAGGTGCCGGGCGTGGCGTATGGCGTGCGCGGCGCTGTCAACACCGACCTCTCAAAGCAGAGGTCGGTGGCACGGGTTGGTGCCACCTGCCTCCGCGAGAATGCCTCGCCGTTGAGGGCAACCCGGTCACCCGCGCTCGACTCGAAGCTGCCGGTGCCCGGGTAATGACCTACCACGGTGCGGAGATCAGTCACAAGGGCTGTGGCGGGCCAACCTGCATGACCCGCCCGCTGGAAAGAAGTTAATCCTCACGAGCCGCGCTAGTGAGATTGATACGGCAACTCAAGAGCCGCTTACCGCGTAGCGCTCGCGCTTCGGGCATACCGCATCGCGCTCCCGTGGCAGAGCTGACCAGGCGAGCGTACAATATTCAAGATGAATAGCCAGCTTGAGGACCGGTTGGACAGCCTGCAGGACCTGCTCAACGGTGAGGTGGAAATGTCGCAGGCCTGGCAGTGTTTCGATCGGGACCTGCTGATTCATGCAGGGGGCATGAACGTACGCGGCATACAGCACTGGTTCACGTGGTTCAGGCTCATCAAGCGGTTTGGCCGCGTCGATGACCTCCAGGTGGATTTCGAAGAGTTGACCGTTCAGGGCGACCAGGTCGAGGTCGCCATGCGATGGCGTGGCACGCGCGCGGAGCGGCCCGTCGTCTCAAACGTCGCGAGTGCCAAGTATCGGATCAGCGAAGGAAAGATCGTCGAGATCTGGACACAGCCTGCAAACTATGTCTTTGTGTTTGGGACAGCGATTCGATATAGACCCGTGGCGGTTTGTCTCTGGCTACTTGGATGGAGCTATCTGCGCCTGGCCGATTGGCTCCGACCGGAGCCCAACCCCCCCTGGAAGCCGCCGCCGGAATATCGCTGAGCTGAACCGGGTAGTTCATCCACGATGACGAAAAGGCATTATCCACGCCTCACATCTGAAACAGGACCGGTCACGGGCCGACGAGGTGACAGTGTGTCATCTTCTTCGCGTAGATGGACTGCGACTGTTCTGCCAGGTCATCGGATCGGACAACGCGCATGTATCTTTTCGTCAGGACCCCCACGCGACCGGGGAGCTTCTTGACGGCCTGGAACGAGTACCGGAACGCTGAGTGAATCGGCTCTCCTCGCCCTTTTGCGATTGAATACAATATGTAGCGATCTTCGTTGCCCGATACGACGTCGATCATATCGAGCCGCAGCTTTCTCGATGCACCGTGCTCGGAGTTCGGAATCGGCTGACAGAACATGCTTTCGTGGCTCAAGTGCGTCCTCCAGAGACTCCGCACGTATCTCTCGTACAGGCGTCCGGCGCGTCTGGGCGAGCGGAGGAACAGCGGCGCCAGGTTCGCGACGAAAACCGATGCTCCGACGGAGCTGCTGGACGTGAACCAGATTTGGTTGGACGTATATCCGATCTGGACCCAGTTCGTGCCGTAAATCCGCGGCGTGCTCGTGTGCCCGTACGGAATGCCCTTGATCCGGGTGGGTTTGTCGAAGGCGGACTTGTACCCGACGCCGCGGTGCTCGAAGGCGGCGTCGGTGAGGCGGATGAGTTCGTCATCCGAATGACGTTTCGCGTCGGCATCGACGCTCACGCCGACCGAGATGTAACTTCCGAGCGGAATCGCCCAGGCGACTCCGTCGATCTCGTCGTAGCGCGCGACCAGCCGGAGGAGGTTGGTTGAATGCTTCCAGCCGGGGGGCGGGCCGCCGTTCTCGCTGTTGCCATCGCTCTCCAGGTAGTGCGTGAAGGCAACATATTGCTTTCGCCCGACGGGCGTCCTCGTGATTCGCAGCGCGGTATCGAAGACTTGGCGTGACTCGAACCCAGACGCGTCGAACAGAAATGTCGGCTCGAGTCGCGCTCCGTCGTCCAGAACGACGCCGGTCACCCGATCCTGATCGGCGTCGTAGTCTAACCCGGTTGCAGTGGATTCGATGACGGTGCAGTGCGGGGAGCGGGTGATATCATCGTAAAACTTCGAGTCGAACCCGACTCGATCAATATGGATCAAAGGGATGAAGGGAGTCCCGATCATCCAGCTCAGCCCATTCACGATCGGCCCAGTCAGGTTTGTGCAAACGACCCCGGCGTGATCGTCCTTGTAGAAGCCAACGTTGTTCTTTGGGCGGTAGAACTCCGCGTACTGCGGAAACTCGAGTTGCATCTCGATGCTCCCTACTAGATCAAGCGATTCGCCGAGTCGAGGGCGACTCGGTGCCGGCCTTCGTCCAAGGAGGAAATGGGAGATCCCGTTCTTGCTCAGGTAGTAGCTGACGGCCAGACCACTGAGAGCGCTGCCGATGATGACGGGTCGCTCGCCGTTGTACTGTGTCATCGTCGAATCCCCAACCCAGGAACGATCAGGCGTCGCTCGAGTGCGTTGCGGCCCCGGTCCAGACATGCCTGTCGCGCAGGTAAGGACCGGCAATGCTCGATCCGCAGTGTAGGATCGCCGATGGGGATGATCTTGGAGAGGCATTCCTCTTTGATCGATCTGACAAATCGCTCAGCGTAGGCGTTGAGGTTGGGGCTCCGAGGAGGCAGCTTCACCGGCTCAACACCCGCCGATCGCAGTAGCGACTGGAACTGAAGGGTGAACAGCGGATCCCGGTCGTGGACCCGGTACCAGCGACGCCCGTGCTGCTCTGCATCGCGGCCTGCTTGCCTCGCGCCGGCACCGCTGATCTGAGGACTCGTTCACTCAAGTGAATCTCCGACCCCGCCTTCGGGCGGGTGGCATCCCTACGCGCTTCGCGCGGGCATGGTTCGGGACCGTGCAACGAGCATCCGCCCCTCTGCCAATCAACACGAGTCTACAACGACCCGCCATCCGCCGCAACCCCGCCCCATTTCCCCGCTCCCTCGGAAACGCCTGTTCCACCTTCCTGAGCGAGTTCGAGTAGCCCACCCAGGATGTTCGGCCAGGCGTGAGCCTACCGCTCATCGCGGGCGAGGTAGACCTCACTCATGCCGCCGCGCCCGATCTCGCGGTTCATGGTGTAGGGGCCGATTTGTCGCGGAGTGGCGTTCAACGCAGTGATTGTAGCGGGGTAGCATTCTGTGGCACGATGTCGAACCCCAACGAATCAGATGCCGTTTGGTTCGCGAGCGGTGCAACAAACTGCTGGCCTGCTACTGGGAACTAGAGACATCACTCCGCTATCGCGGAAGCGGAACTCTAATCCACAGCCGATGCGACAGGAACAGGCCACCACGACTCGAGATGGCCCTTCTCACGCCGTCGCCGTCGCCGCTTGTACTTTTTGGTGTACCAGTCGTGTGCTCTGGGCCTCCTCGACCTCATCGACTACCTCTGCTTCCAGAACAGCTTTGTCAGAGGCGAGCCGTACGCCTGTGATTGCGACACGACCACGGGCGCAGGCGTCTGCGACATCTTCGATTTCCTGTGCTTCCAGGATGCGTTTGTGGCTGGGTGTCCGTAGGGGACCGGCCTAGCTCTCCGCCCCGCCCTCTGTCTGTTCTTCAGAGCGATAGACGATGCGGATGATCTTGGCCGGCGGGCCGGGCTTGCCGCACCGCCGGCAGGGCAGTTCCGGGACAGGCTCATCCCCACGGATCGTGACCCACCGTCCACCCCCTCGCCCGTGGCACGATCGGCACGGCCCGGTGAGCCCCGACCTGCGCTCGATCGCTTTCAGGCGGCACATCAGGTTCATCACTTCCCCCCAACGGCCAGGGCGGCTTCGATGGCTTCGAGCCGCTCGATGAAGTCCGGCTCCTGCGGCCTGCCCAGCGTGCGGTCGAAGACTTCCTTGATCGCCCGCACGTCGCCACCCTTGGCCAGCTCGACGAGCCGTGAGACGATCGCCCGCATGTCATCGGGCGTGACCGCGTTGAGCATCTCGGCCCGCAGACGGGCCACCTGTGCCGCGTAGGGGTTGCCGGGGCCTCCCTTCCAGCCGGGTGCGAACCGGCCGCGCCCGTCGCGTCCATTTGGTGATGGTGCGTTGGTCATTTCCGCGCCTTCCCTTGGGCCAAATCCAGCATGGCCACAATCTCGGTTTTCGTTGATTCGGGGAGCGACTGCCAAGCGTCGATCAGCCGGGCGAGGTCGCCGTCCGTTAGTCCCCGACGCGGCCGATCTGCACCGAATGCGTCGGATTCTGCGCCACCCCTCGCGCTACTGCTACCATAATCGCTTGCTTTGTAGGGTTCACGAGTCTCGGGACGGGGGTTCGATTCCCCCCGGCTCCATTTATCGCTTTCGTCGCGTCGTCCGGCAATGGGCTGCTTGGCCGGCTGGACGCCGCGGCGGGAGCTGGTCGGGCCGATCCATGCGTTGTGTGTGAGGTGGGCAGCCTCGTCGGTTGCCGTGTGTGGCGTGCCCACGCCCCAGTTCCCCCACTGTGTGCGGACATGTCTTCGGTGCGAGTTTGTGCGTTGTGATCGCTCACGGGTCCGGCGCGGTCAGGCCGATGTTGAGAGAGAGTGAGATAAGGAGCTGCCGGATGGTCACCGTCGGGATGAATTACAAGGTTGTGCCGGGGAAGGACGGAGAGTTCGTCGCGGTCTTCACCAAGGTCTTGAAGGTGATGGCGGACATGCAGGGGCACGCCAAGACCAACCTGT
>JADFOF010000200.1 GCA_022563015.1 Planctomycetota bacterium | reverse complement strand
GGTGTGCTGGTGTGGAGAGCCCGAGCACCACATGTGCCACCACCCGTCGGACTGGTTCAAATGGCACGGGTTCGGGCCCTCAGATCCGATAGCTGAACAGCTAGCACTGGAGACCGACTGATGCCGATTGACGACGACGAGATGCGAGCGCGCGTACGCGAAGCAGCCGGGGCGATTGACGACACACTGGAAGCGCTGCTCCGCGACGACAGCCTTCTGTACATTCACGCTGCCATGCTCGCGCAGGTGGGGCGCATGGAGTGGGAGATCCGTCGACGCTTCGGTGCCGGAAAGGCCGAAGCCTTCCTGTTGGCAGCCGCGACTCTCTCCGCGGGCGTCGGGGATGGCCGCTCTCCCGCGGCGGCCGCGTGGCTGACAGACCATTTCCCGCGCACCGGAGGGACCGACTGATGCCGACTGCGAACCAAAGTGTCGCCGTCCCTTCGGGCGCCGACGGGCCCCGCCCACGAGAGGGGCTTTGCCAAGGATGCCTCCGGCCGATCCCGGACCCGGAAGGACTTCACCACAAGGGGGCGGCTTGCCCGGCGTGTGGGGACGACGTGTGCGGCTGCCCCGCATGCCTTCAATCCCTAGCCGATCTTAGAGCAGGGGTGCGGTCTGGCGCTGAGCTCGGCCTGACTTCTAAGGACGACATCGTGTGGACGCCCGAAGCCGGCCTTCAACAGGAGACCGACTGATGCCAGAACGAACTATCCGCCTCTATCACACGAGTTCCGAGCCCATCCGTAGAATCACAGAAGGGCGCTTCGGAGCGTGGCTGTTCTTTGCTCTCGACCCTTATCAAATGCATGCGGGCCAGACCAACTACCTCTACCGGATCGATCTTCCTGCAAACGAAGTGATCACAGCCTCCAGCCTGTTTTACGAAGACAACACCCGTCTGCAGGCCAAGCGTTTGGAAGCATTGGCAGAGCGGCTGGCGGAAGACGTGAACGCCAACACGTGTTTGGAAGTCGACAGCGACACCGCCTACGATCTGATAGGCGAAGCGGACAATCTCTACCGTTTGCTGTCTGATGCAGAGTGCTATGAAGACAATGCCGCTGAGGTCGACTGGCGGATCCAACTCGCGGCGGCGGAGGCTGCAAAAATCCTAGGGTACCGCGCCGTCGAAGTGACGGACGAGCAGGGAACCGCTTACATGGTCGCCATAGCTGGCAAAAAAAAGGCGTGGGGATTCGCGCTGGTAAGGACCGACTGATGCCGATTGACAATGAAAAAGACCTGGACCGAGACACCAAACTGGCGAGCCGGTTGTTCGCGCAAGTATGGGCGCTCACACGCGAGGAGCCCTTCGTGTCGATGGATCCAAACTGTGCCGCCTTGGCGCTAGGAAAGGCGTTCGCCCTGATGGCGGGCATGGCTGGTCGCGATCAGCCGGATGTCCATGCGATGCTAGATGACCTGCACGGTGAGCTCGAGGCTCAGATGGAGAGCCTCGCCAAGCGTCTTGAGAAGAGCGACGTGTATCGCTTTGTAGTCACGCGTGACGACGAGCAACTAGGCAGCCGCGCCACCTTGAAAGACGCGATCGCACTCGGCAACACGGTGGGACACTTCGTTGTCTCGGACACTGAAGATGATGCGGTCGCTGAGATTTCTGCGCCGTGGCGGGCTGCCTCCTGCGATGGCAAGACGCTGATCGTCAACCACCCCGGCGGGGGTCAGACGATCACCCCGGCGCCCGCGCAAGGGACCGACTGATGCCGATCGAACTGAGCCTGAACGCCCTCAAGGGCGTCGTGAGGGATGCACGCACCACGTGCGGCTGCGTGGGGTGCGTGGGCGGCTACGGATGGTGGCACACGGCAATGGGACTCATGGGTGGCGCCCCGCTGCGTCCGACCTCGTGCGTCGCTGGCGCCATTCTGCGCCGCATGCTGACCGCGGGGACCGACTGATGCCGATCATGATCAGATTGTTGACGATCGTCTTTGTTGTGGCGGTGCTCCCGATCGCCGGGGCCCAATGGTTCTTGGGGACCAGTATCCCGTGGTGGGTCGGCCTGCTGTGGGGAGCGGCCGTTGCCATGGGCACCCTCGCGGAAGAGCGACGCAGGGGGACCCCCTGATGCCGTATCCGGCCGACCCTACCAAGTACGTAGCCAGCTGCGCTCACGACGACGTCTGCGACCACGGGCGCTCCCTCGATTGGGCGTGCAAGCCGTGTGGGCGCGAGCTGCCCGAGGGCATGGAGGTGTGCTGGTGTGGAGAGCCCGAGCACCACATGTGCCACCACCCGTCGGACTGGTTCAAATGGCACGGGTTCGGGCCCTCAGATCCGATAGCTGAACAGCTAGCACTGGAGACCGACTGATGCCGAAACAAAGCCGCAAGAGAAAAAAGAAGTACGCCCCAACGGAAGGCGTCCGTCCGCAGACCGAGGGCGCACCGACGGCGGACGAGCGCATGGAGGTTTTTGAGCGCCTCGTGGACTTCGTCCGCAAGGATAGCAACAAACACCGGACCAATATGGGCGCCCTCCGAGGCGCGCTGCTGAACACCCTGATCCGATTGTGCGTCGAGCTCCAAATACCTCCGGAAGAAATCGAGGGCTCGATCGGGCCCTGCTACCGATACCACGCGGCTGCCCTGGAGGCGGGCGGTCCCGTCCTCGCCTTCCAGCCCCCGACGGCGCACTGAGAGAGAGGACCGACTGAGTGATCACCGAGACCCAGCGCCTGGTATGCGACGGCCCCGTTGGCACGTGCCCCGGGGGCGGCCGAACGCGGATATCGATCCACGGGAGCATACCGATGGTGCGCGCCTGGATGAAGAAAAATGGATGGCGCCGCGTCGCCAGAATGGATCTGTGCCCGCGATGTCTTGCGCAGCATAAGCGGAAGATACGGCGTAGTAGCGCCGGGAGGACCGACTGATGGAAGCCCGGCGCCGAGTTGCGATCTACGTCCGCGTGTCAACGAGAGTCGGCAACGGGCAACGCTTGCTCCAGCAGTTCCGCGAGGTGCGCCGGATGGTCGAACGTCGCGGGTGGACCATCGTCCGCGTCTACCGTGATCGGGCCAGCGCCAAGCAGGGCGCGCATCGGCCGGAGTGGGAGCGGCTGCGTAAGGATGCCTCTCGCAGGCGCTTCGACGCCGTCGCTGTCTGGGCAATCGATCGCATGGGTCGCAGCGTCCTCGACGTGCTCAAGGCGGCAGAGGGCTTCGAGCGGCGCGGCGTCGAGCTGCTGATCGTCAAGCAGAAGGTGGACACCACAACGCCGCTCGGGAAGCTGCTGCTGACCATCCTTGCAGCCTTCGCCCAGATGGAGCGCGAACTGACCAGCGAGCGCACGCGGGAGGGCATCGCGGCGAGGCGAGCCAAGGGCCTGCCGGTGGGCCGCGTCGCCATCCTGGTGCCGCGTGCGCACATCGACGCGGTGCTCCGCGAGGAGAAGTCAGCGGCCCAAGTGAGCCGCGAAACAGGTATCAGCGTTAGCACCATTCGGGCTCGCGTGAGGGCAGCGAAAAAGGAGGGGTCACCGCCGTGCAAACGTCCGTTGACACTCGACAGCGAGAAAGGCTCGAATGAAGATCACTGAACTACGCGACCGTAGCGGCCTCACGATCGACTGGATGCACGACTTCGTTCGTGAGTCCAACAAGATCGATCCTCAGCCCGGCTACGAAAACGAGCCCGGAAGTCCGCGCTTCGACAGCCACCTGGCTACGCTCTATTGGGCAGTGGAGAAGGCGCTCGGGGGCACCATCGCAAGTCCGAGCGACTGTCACGAAAGTTTGATGTTTGCGTTCCTGTATGACGCGGGGGAATATCGCACCGTTGGCGTGCGCGTGGGTCCCTACGTAAAACCGGCACCGCACCGCATCGCCGGGATGATGGCCGAGTGGGCCAAGCGCGTGGAATCAACCATTCTTGGCTTGACGCGGACGGGCGCCGACCCGCAACCGGCGGACGATGTGAAGCGGGAGGCCCTCTGGGGTCTCCATTGCGAGTACGAAAACATCCATCCGTGGCGCGATGGCAATGGGCGCTCAGGCCGGCTGCTCATGGTCAACCACGCGATGCTCGTCGGGCTCGAGCCGTGGACCATCCACTTCGGTGACGAACAGCAGGCGTACTACCGGCGCATCGAGGCGCACCCGTCCCATGCGTGGGGCAACGGGCGCATGGCGACGCAGCGAGAAAGGCTCGTCTGATGAACAAGCGAGATGCCAAGCGACGCGCCCATTGTTTTGCGTATGCACGACTTCAGGAGTGGCTCGATTCGAGTTGGGACAATGACCTCGAACATGGCGACGACGCAGTCAAGATTGAGGACGCGATGAACGAACTGGCGCAGCGCCATTTTGAGCTATCGCAACACCAGCAACAAAGGCTCGATCAATGACGACGGCACCAGGAGAGAAATGTCAGGACTGCGGCGGCATACATTACGGGCAGAACTATTGCCCGACCGGGAACAGTCCGGCGGCGGTGAAGGACCGCGAGCGCGCGGCGAAACGGAAAGCAGCACGCGCTGAGGAGGCGCGGCGCCGCCCCTATCCGGTCGACGGGGAGGGCAGCGTCGTCGAGGACCTGTGGAACGGAGCCGAGTGGGTCGACTCGGGCCAGCGCACCGTCGGATTCGCTTGTGCTCTCGTTGGGGGGCACGAGCTGCGCGTCACGATCCCGGGCATCGGAGCAGTGGATGACGCAGACGCACTCCCATTGTGGAGGGAAATGGCCGACAGGCTGGCCGAGATCGCGAAGTCGTTCGGCCAGCGCGCCGACGTGATGGAACGCGACCAGCGAGAAAGGCTCGACCAGTGATGGATGACGACCTGAAGGCAATATTCTCGATGCTGGAAAAGCGCCTAGCCGACATCGAGTGCGAGCTGAAACTGCTCCGCTCCTGCATCGTCGAATCCGGGACCCCGAAGGTGCTGGCGGACCAGGGGCTTCGCGTCGTCGTATTCAAAGGAACTCCAGAGGCAGCCCGCAAGATGCGCGTTGCGAAGGCTGCAAAGCGCAACGGCTTTACCTACGGCGAGTGGGTCGCGAAGTACGGCGACCGGGAAACGAATCCGGCGGCGAAACCCAACCGGCAAGAAAGGCTCGTCTGATGAACAAGCGAGATGCCAAGCGACGCGCCCATTGTTTTGCGTATGCACGACTTCAGGAGTGGCTCGATTCGAGTTGGGACAATGACCTCGAACATGGCGACGACGCAGTCA
>JADFOF010000199.1 GCA_022563015.1 Planctomycetota bacterium | reverse complement strand
TGCACCAGTGCACCGATGAGGACGGCCTGCGCGAGCACCTCACCACCGGCGCCCGCTGTGCGTACGTTGGCTTTGATCCGACCGCCGACTCGCTGACCATCGGGAACCTCGTGCCGATCATGCTGCTGGTGCACTTTCAGCGGGCCGGGCACACGCCGATCGTCGTGATGGGCGGCGGGACGGGGCTGATCGGCGACCCATCGGGCAAGTCGGCCGAGCGCGTGCTGATGACGGCCGACGTCGTGGCGGCGAGCGTCGAGTCACAGCGTCACATCTTTGAGAGCGTGTGGTCGAACGCGCCCGGTCTGGCCGACGACGCGTCCGATTGGGCACCGCCGCAGATCGTCAACAACGCCGACTGGCTCAGCACGTTGTCTTACCTCGACGTGCTCCGCGACGTCGGCAAGCACTTCTCAGTCAACATGATGATCCAGAAGGAGTCAATCAAGGAACGGTTGACCAATCGCGAGCAGGGGATCTCCTATACCGAGTTCTCTTACATGATCCTGCAAGCGTACGACTTCGAGTATCTCTTCAGGACCGATGGGGTTACCGTGCAGATGGGGGGGTCAGATCAGTGGGGCAACATCGTCGAGGGTATTGACCTGATCCGCGGTGTTGCCGTCGATAGAGCTGACGATGAAGCTCTCGATGTGATCCTCGATGACGGACGGAAGTTGACGAATCAAGAGATCCGCAAACGCTGGGAGGCTCGTGTCGCACCTGCTCGTGATGTGCATGGTCTCACCGCACCGCTCATCACCAAAGCCGACGGCGGGAAGTTCGGCAAGACCGAGTCGGGCGCGATCTGGCTCTCCGCGGATCGAACCAGCCCGTACGCGTTCTTCCAGTTCTGGCTCAACACCGACGATGGAGACCTCGAGAAGTTTCTGAAGCTGTTCACGCTGCTGCCCGAAGCGCGTGTGGATGAACTCATGCAACTGCACGAGACGAACCCGGGCAGGCGCGAGGCGCACCGGGAACTGGCGAATCACATGACGACGCTTCTGCACGGCCCGGCTGCGGCTGCGCACGCCGACGCGGCGTCCAAGGCGCTCTTCTCGGGCGACGTGGCCGATCTCCCGCTCGCCACACTGACCGACGTGTTCGCCAGCGTCCCGTCGTCCGAGCACGATAAGGCTGATCTGGACGGCGAGGGGCTCTCGCTCGTCGACTTCCTGACGCGGACCACGCTGGCCAAAAGCAAGCGCGAGTCGCGCGAGTTTCTGAGCAACGGCTCGGTCTCGATCAACGGCCGAAAGGTCGGCATGGATCATCGGCTGACAAAGCGCGACCTGCTGCACGGCCGACTCATCGCGATTCGCCGTGGCAAGAAGTCCTGGCACGTGACGAGGTGGGGGAAGTGACGGAGTGACGAGGTGACAAACAGAGCCCCCTGCGCGAGCAGGGGGTCCTCTCCACCTGCCATTCGCAAGATGAGACGAAGAGACAAAGAGACGAAGTGCAGTGGTAGGTCGGATCTCCGAGCCGACCGTTGGATTCATACCACGCGAGAGACGAAGAGACGGAAGGGCAAGGCACTGGGCATCAGGCACGGGGTCATCCGGTGGATTCCCGCACGTGGCGTCGATATCCGATACGCTCAGGGCGAGATTCCCACTGCCGGGCGGCGAGGATGCGCCGCTCAAACACCCACGGCCGTCCCATGACGAACGCACCTGACACCCCCGATCCGCCGGCCACACCGCCCACACCCCCGATCAGCCCGACACCGCCCATCCCCGCGGCGCCGCCCGTCATCCCCGGGCAGATCGGTCCGATCGAGCGGCGACCCGTGTGGCCCATCCCGATCGGGATCATCGTCATCGTCTTCTCCGCATGGACCTTGTTGTCGGGGTCAATGGCCGTCATTCAGGGATTTACCGGCTTGCCCTTCATGGCCATTTGGTTCTCGCCGCGAAACCCGGGTGTCTCCGAGACGATCACACAGATCTACACGGACTTGGCGCCGGGCTATCTCGTCTCGGGTGCGTGCCTGATGATCGCGGCGGCGCTCGGGCTCACCGGCGGCATCGCACTGCTGTGCAGGGAGCGATGGTGTATTCTGACTCTGCGTCTCTGGGCGGTCGTGAAGATCCTCTCCGGCGCCGTCTACGCCGTCACGGAGGCAATGGTGCAAACACGGTTGATGATCACCGGAACGCAACTCATGGTGATCTTCGAGGGGGCTGTCCCATTCATCTTCGGCGCCGCCCTGCCGATCTTCGTGCTTATCTGGTTCGCCCGCCCGAGCATCAGGGCCGACTGCGGGAAGTGGTGATTCATGCATTGCAAGCACTGCGACTATGCGCTCTGGAACCTTCGCGACCGGATCTGCCCGGAGTGCGGCAATGCGTTCCTCCCCAGCGAGTACGAGTTTGTCCCCAACTCCATCCGCTTCTGCTGCACCGAGTGCGGGCAGGACTACTACGGCGTGGACGACAAGGGGCACCTCGTGCCGACCGAGTTCGACTGCGTCCGCTGCGGCTCCCCCCAGCGCATGGACGACATGCTCGTGCTGCCGACCGAGGGCGTGACCGAGGAGCAGGCGCTTCTGCTCGGCGATGTCACTGCGACCGGTTACTTCTGTGCCGAGCAGGCAGGCATCCACGCGGACGGGATCTATGCGGTGGTTGGCTGCGGCCCCGTTGGCATCATGGCGGTCATCGGGGCGCGGCATCTGGGCGCCGAGATGATCTACGCCGTCGATACGATTCCCGAACGCCTTGAGCTGGCGCGAAAAGCAGGCGCCGTGCCGATCGACTTCAACAGCGAAGACCCTGTGCTGGTGCTACACGATGCAGCCGAGGGTAGGGGTGCAGACGCGGTCATGGAGGCCGTTGGCAGCTTCGCGTCACACCGGTCCGCGATCGAGCTCGTACGTCCCGGCGGGACGATCTCGTCGGTAGGCGTCCATACCGAAACCGCGTTTGCCTTCACCCCGGCGGAAGCCTACGACAAGAACCTCACCTACAAAGTTGGCCGCTGTCCGGCACGCGTGTACATGGAGCGACTCGCCCCCTTCGTGCGCGACGGGCAGCTCGACATCAGCGGGGTGATTTCCCACCGCTTTCCTCTCGAGCGGGGTCCCGAGGCCTACCGGCTGTTCGACGAGAGGCGCGACCAGTGCACCAAGGTTCTGTTGACGCCGTGAGGACGTGGTTGGCGAGTCTGTGCCTGGTGCTGCTTGCCGTGTGCTTGACCCAGGCCTGTAAGGAACCCGACGCTCCGAGAAGTCCGCTGTTCGATCTGGGCGTCGCGGTGGCGCGTCGCGAGACGGCTCTCGCGACGTTTCCCGGGAACACGCCGGAGCCTCTCGTCAGCGCCAGACTTCGCGGTCGCTACGTCAACGTATCCCTTCTATCCGGGCGGCACCGATCGCCAGCGCTGGCACCGCGAGCTGTTGCGCCGCGCGATGGAGGGGGAAGGTTTCGCGGTGTATGAGTACGAGTGGTGGCACTTCGACTTCCACGAGTGGGCCGAGTATCCGATTCTCGACCGTAGCTTCGATTCGCTGGAAGACGCCGAATGAATGACACGGGCACGAGCCGCGGGCATGCAGGGTTCACCGGGCTACTCGCCTCCGCACACACTCCTTTCAACGCCGCCGGACGACTCGCCACGAACACGATTCGGGCGCAATACGAGCTGTTTCTCGAGTCCGGCGTGGACGGAGTGTTCCTTTGTGGAACAGCGGGCGAAGGGCACTCGCTCAGCTGCGGAGAGCGGCGCACCGTGCTGGATGCGTGGGTGAGCGCGAGCGAAGGCCAGTATCCGGTGATCGCGCATGTCGGACACGCGAGCATCCGCGACGCCATTCGACTCGCCGAACACGCTGCCAAGGCTGGCGCGTGGGCGATCGCGGCCATGGCGCCGATGGCCTCGACCGATACGTTCTCGACGATATGCGCCTTTTCCGGGACGATGAAGCCGTAGCGCCGGCGATGGGCCTCCTCGAAGCTCTCGACGATGGCTTCGCGGCGGTCGAAATCGACGATCAGCGGGCTGTCGGTGCCGTCGTAGCGCAGATGGACCTTCTTGAGCAGGGTGACCCGATCGCCGGCGGCGCCCTGGCCGGCCATGTCGCCGAGGGCGTCCGCCGCCAGCT
The DNA here is from genome assembly GCA_022563015.1 of Planctomycetota bacterium. Taxonomy (GTDB): domain Bacteria; phylum Planctomycetota; class Phycisphaerae; order Phycisphaerales; family UBA1924; genus JADFGU01. The sequence continues at coordinate 1,103 of JADFOF010000199.1, read as the reverse complement.
CATCGAGCAGGGGGCCGAGCCGTTGCACCAGCCCATCGTCGAGCATCGCCTCGACGGCGCGCTCGCGCATCACCCGGACATCGGCGAGGCCCATGCCGTAGGCCGACAGCACCCCGGCGTAAGGGTGCAGGAAGACGCGCCTCATGCCGAGGGCGTCGGCCACCTGGCAGGCGTGCTGGCCGCCGGCGCCGCCGAAGCAGCACAGGGTGTATTCGGTGACGTCGTAGCCGCGATGGACCGATATTTCCTTGATGGCGCGGGCCATGTTCTCCACGGCGATGGCGAGGAAGCCCTCGGCGACCGCCTCGGGGGTCTGGCGCGTGGCCGTCTGGCGCTCGATGTCGGCGGCCAGGGACAACACCGGCCTCAGCGACTTTGGCAAGGACGACTGGTTTGTCGAACCCCTGCACACCCTGTGCAAGGGGCTCGAAGAAGAAGCAGAGCTGAACTTGTTGGGGCGCTTGATGGCGCGCCACGAGATTCAGGTGTTGTTGCAAAACCGTCTGCGGATCGAAGACACGATCAAGCGCAATCCCGAGATCCTCGAGGAGCAGATCAGCAACCCGATTTTTGTTTGCGGTCTAGGTCGCTCGGGCACGACGGTGCTTCACGAATTGTTGTCGGAAGACCCGGCCCATCGCGTCCCGCAGCTGTGGGAGATGTGGCACTCGGTTCCACCTCCAGAGACGGACACCTATACGAGCGATCCCCGCATCGCGATGGCCGACCGAGAGATCAACCTCACCGCAAAGATCGACCTCGACTTCTCATCCATGCACGTCAACGGGGGCGACAAGCCCAACGAATGCATCTTCATTTTTGGCTTGCAGTTCCTGGGCGACTTCTTCGTCGGTCAATACAACCTGCCGAGCTACGCGATGTCGACGGCGATCAAGGATCTCACTCCGGTCTACGCGTACCACAAGAAGGTGCTCCAGCTACTGCAGTGGAAACACCGCGGGGAGCGCTGGGTGCTGAAGTCCCCGGCCCACCTCGGTCGACTGAATTTCTTGTTCAAGATATACCCCGATGCGAAGATCGTCGTTACCCACCGCGACCCGCTGCGGGTCATGAGTTCCATGTCCAATCTCATGACCCATCTC
>JADFOF010000198.1 GCA_022563015.1 Planctomycetota bacterium | reverse complement strand
CCGAGACGCCCAGCAGGAGTGCGATGCGATGGCGGTCGGCGGATTGCGCCCACGAGGCGGCAAGCCGGCTCCGCAGACGCTCACTCACCAGCCGCCGAATGCGATCCAGATCGTGGGCGACCTGCTCGGCCACCTCGACCCGCTCGCCCTGAGACTCCGCGCACGCCAATCGCTCGACGCGGTCGGAAATGGCCTGGTCGGCTTCGCAACGGCAGCGCGACGCGTGCCTCCAGTAACGCCGACACAGCGCGAGGTAGCTCCACCGCGCGAGCAGCGCCGCGGAGGACTCGATGCGACGTATGGCCAGGTCCGGCCCGGGGTCGTCGTGAAACGCAGGCCACGCGCTCTCCCGAAGCATCCTCCAGACCTTGTCGTCCACCCACGCCATCATGTCGAACTCATCCATGCCCCCGTCGGTCATAAAGTGCGACGCCGACCGGCAGGCGCGCTCGATCGCGGGCCTCGCCCCACGGTTGTAGCCGAGCCAGAATCGATCGTGTTCGTGCGCTTTCATGTCGAGGCCTCCCCGCCCGGGGCGCTCGCCTGGACACGCTGCCAGGCGTCCAGAAGCCGTCGAAGCGAGGGAAGCTCATCGGCCAGCCGGGAGAGCCGCGTCTCGAATCTGAGATAGGCGTCCAGCTCCGTGCCGGGCTGCAACTGGTCGCTCGAGTCCAGCAACGTGGCGAAGATCGCATCCGCCTGGTCGCGAAATCCGGCCAGGCAGAGCGCCTGCGCGCCCGTGATCAGAATGGGCGTGCGCCCCGGCGCCACACGCTGCGCTTCGAGGAACCACGCGACCGCCTCGTCGTAGCGGTGCAACTTGATGCATCGCTCGGCCAGGTTTCCCAGGCTGATCTCGAGGCGGCGCGGGTTGTCGGCATGCTGCAGAGCGATGAGTTCCGTGTCGATCGCCTGGTCGAGCCGACCCGCGGCGCTGAGCGCCAGGGCCCGCTGGTTGGGAATGGCCCACGCAGGGTTGGGGTGATCGTCGGCACCGGACTCCTCATACCGCTCGAGCAGCTCGAAGAGGTCGCGCTCGATCTCGGCCGTGGCGCCGGATCCCTCAAGACGCGCCTCGTGCAGCGCGTTGCACAGGTCCATGATCGCGGCTTCGAGCGGGGACAGCTCGGCCGGGTTCGCGGCGGTGACGACCGTGGAATCAAGGCCGGCTGTATCGAGCGGGGATGTGTCGAGGCAAGTCATGTGCGGCTCCATGATGCACGCCGAGGGGCGCGTCCATATTCAATACCGCCGATCCGGCGAGACTATGACACCCGATGCGCGGGATTCGGGCGAATTGTTCCATATTCAAGGGCAGGACGGGCTTTGGTGTCAGGGAGCGCGGAAAGAGAGCGGCTGAGACCATCGGAGACATCGCCGATGCGACCGCTCGCGCGTCGCGGGCAACGCAAGGCGGCACAGCAATGGAGGTTCATGATGCACAGAAATCACAGATTGGTTCCTGGATTGGGTGCGGCGATCGTTGCCGTGGGTCTGGCGACCGCGCCGGCCCCGGCCGGTCATACCGGCGCGTCCACGAGCACGGTATTGACGGGTAGCGCACATCCGGATGTCATCGGATGCCTGACCATCGGGAGCGGCCAGTACGACGTGTACGACACGGGCAATTGCTGCGATGCCATTGCCGACGCGTTCGGGCGCGCCGGCTACTCGGCACATCGTCGCGGGTTGAGCGTGTACGTCCGGATCGGTCGGCACGCGCCGACGGTGCGCTGGACGGGGACGAAACACCGCGTGTCTGTCTCCCGGCGCGGCAGCTACCTCGTGCTCAGGCCGTTCCGCGTTCATGCGCCCCGGATCCGGCGGCTGCCGTACTACGGCAGGCATCCGTCCTGGCGCTACCGCCGGCCCATCGGGTGCTCGAACGTGCGGGTCTTCCGATCACTGCGCAGCCGGTATCGGTGAACACGATCGCTTCGGCCGTGCGGTCCCCGGCGCGCGGGTGGAACGCGGCGGTTCCGCCCGCTCGTCCGGGCGCGGATTCTCACCCCGATCCGGCGTCTGATTCCGAATCGTCGGCAACTGGTCCGGCCAGAGCCGCGGAGACCTTGGCGTAGCCCGCCGCGACGACGAGCATCAGCAGCCCGGGCCCGATGAAGCTCGCCACCCGCCACAGGCCCTCGGTGTCGGCCAGATCGAAGAGCATCGCTTTGCCGATGGCGATGCCGATGAGCGCAAGGCCGGCGTACCGGGCCGCAGGCACCGTGCGCCAGAACCCCGCGACGATGAGCACGCTCCCGAAGATCGCCCACCAGATCGTCAGTGTGGCACGCTGCGACGTTGGATCACTCGAGACCATGCGTGCGATGCGGCTGGCCTCGAAGCTTGTCGAGACCAGGACGAGCGCCGCGGCAATGGCGTACGCGATCTGCCGGACGCGCACCAGTGCGCCACGATCCAGTTCCTCGCGACCCCAGAGCGGGACGATGATGAAGGGAAACGACACGGCGACGGCCAGCGAAATCAGCAGACCCGGGTGCAGGAGCGCGGGCAGTTCCTCATGCCCCCATCCGCCGACGACGTAGCCGTTCGTCCAGATAACGACACACGCGAGCACGCCGGCGGGCGCATAAACATCGAGCATCAGGTGGCGCCATCGTGGGGACGCGAGCGCAATCGCGTGCGAGAGAAGAAGCCAGACCACACAGACGGCGCCCGGATCGGCGCGCTCGTCAAGCCAGCCGCCGAAGATCAGCACGATCGGGATACCCGCACTGACCGCCGGCACAACAGCACGCCAACGCGGACCGATGCCGCCCGTCATCCAACCGCCGGCACTCCAGGTTCCAGCCGCAAGCAACATGAGCAGGCTCCACCACGAGAGATACAGCCCTACGGCCGAGACCGACTGCTCGTGGCGCTGGGCGTACTCGGGCATGGCGATCCAGAGCGTTGCCGCGGTGAGCCAGGCGATGGCGTACCCCGCCAGACCACGCGCCGACAGCGTTCGTGCTGCGGCGAGCATGAAGAGACAGAAGACCAGCGCGGCGACCGACTCGGCGAAGGTGTTGGCGCTCTCGTGCAGAACTCCCAGGAACAGCAGCGTCAGACCCGCGCCGATCTCGGCGCTGCGAAGCCCGCGCCAGAAGCCCTCCGCCGGGCGGATGGTCCACGCCGTGACAAGCCATGCGACGCCGGCGAGCATCATGAAGAGCATCCAGAGGCTGAGCACGAAACCCGCGAAGTGCGCAGCGGGAGCCGATGCGCCGCTGAGGAACGACTCGTAGACAAGCAAACGCACCGCGGCGATGGTGAGAGAGATCAGGCCATAGATGTGCAGGGCGCGTGAGGGGAGCCAGCGTCCGGCCAGCGTGGAGGCCACGCCCATCGCCAGCCACATCGTGACCTCCGCCCGGCCGGAGAGGCCGAGCGCGACGGCGGCAATGAGCAGGCCCCCCGCCTGCATCGCCAGTCCCGCGCCGAGGCGTTCGGCGTCGCTGCTGGGCGGGTCGCGAAGCACGCGCAGGTGGCCGGCGAGAATATTCCACCCGACGACGGTCGCGGCGACTCCGGCCGCGGGCGCCAGCCACTCGGGAATCTCCTGCCCGTTCCTGAACAGCAGCACGCCAAGGCCCGCGCACCAGGCGGTAGTACTGAAGCTGACCAGCACCGCCCGGACGCGTCGCCACCGGATGGGTTCGCCCAGCCGGATCGATTCGTACGGCTCGCTGGGACTTCGTGCAGCGGCGAAGAGTTCGGCGTGGATCATGAGCCACACCAGTGTCACGAACCCGACGCCGTAGGCGAAAGTCTCGGGGCGAGCGACTGATGCGACCCAGCCGCCGCCGATGAAGACGGTCGCCCACCAGACAAGGGCGCGGACGGCAACGAATCGGCCTCGGAGCCAGCCGGACAGCCCGAGCCCCACGGCGAGCAGCGTGAGCAGGTACGCGGGCATCACCCACGGGCTGGGATCCGGCACGTCCAGCAGGAACGGGGCCGAGTAACCGCCGATCAGGGAGAGGATGGCCACGGAGGCCAGCCGGGCCCGCGCGCTGAGCGCGATGCCGAGCGCGGCGCACGCCGCGAACAGCACAAACGCCACCGGGACCGCGAGCAGCTCGAACGGTCCGTAGGCGGCGAATGCGGAGGCGTACAACGCGCCCAGGCCCGCCGCCGTGAACCCTGCCGACGCCTGTGCGTTGATCCGACGAATGAAGAGGGTCTGGAAGCCGTAAAAGCCTTAACGCGAGGTAGAGGTCTGGACGGAGCGATTATGGCCTTCGGAGGGGACGGAACCGCAGCTTTCAAGATGCTGGTAGGGCTGATGAAACGGGCTCCTGACACGCATCAGATGGGCAGGATTGTGATTGTCGGAGGTGCGAAGATCGATCACGGGTTCGCAGCCGCTCTAGGAAATCTGGATGTCCGCTCAGCCGCTCGCACGGGGCCGGGATACCACGATGACGACTGGGAGCTTGGACAGGACTATCCCGCCGTGTTCGTGCAGTGGACGACGAACCGTAATATGGAAGAGTGTCTGGCGTTTATCGACTCCGGATCCATTTTAGTCGACCCGCTGATTACGCATCGTGTATCGTTGGCCGACGCACCGGATGCCTGTGAAGCGCTCATTCAGACACCTAACGAGGCCCTTGGCGTGGTTGTTTTGCCGCAGGGCAGCTGATGTCGACGGTCTTCAGGGCGGGCGCGATCGGCCGTACTGGGCGCGGCAACTTCGGACACGGACTGCACACGTGCTATGCGAACGTGCCGAACGTCGAGCTCGTGGCAATTGCCGATGATGATGAGATCGGACGGGCAAAGGCTGTAGCCGACACGGGAGCGGCCCGACCCTATGCCGACTACCGTGAGATGCTGGCTGTGGCAAAGCCCGACATCGTAAGCATCTGCACACCTGACGAGACTCATTTTGCGATTGGCATGAAGGTGTTGGAGACCGAAGGCGTCAGGGGCGTGATATGCGAAAAGCCTCTCGCCCTCGACGTTTGCCAGGCGCGGCAGATGGCGCAGTCGGCCTCGGCGCATGAAGTGGCGTTGCTGGTGAACTACTCGCGCCGCTTCGATGCCGCCTATCAGACGCTCAGGTGTCAGATTCAGAAAGGCTGCCTTGGGTCGATTCAGGCAGTGTCCGGCTACTACGGCAAGGGTCTGCTGCATAACGGTTCGCACTGGTTGGACTTGCTGCGATTCATGTTTGGCGAGGTCAGGTGGGTTATCGGAAAACCGACGGACTGGGCCTTCGGGGACGACCCTACCTGCGATGTGTGGTGTGGGATGGTGTCGGGATTCACTGCCT
>JADFOF010000197.1 GCA_022563015.1 Planctomycetota bacterium | reverse complement strand
AGGAGGCAACGCCGAGGCCTACAAGGACGTCGTCCACGAGGACGCCATCAAGATCGGCGGCTCCACCAAAGCCCCCGATTACTGCTTCCGGATCGGCGGTGTGCGCAAGTTCTTCGTCGAATCCAAAAAACCCAGCATCGACATCATGGCCGATGCCAGCCCCGCGTTCCAACTCCGCCGCTACGCCTGGTCCGCCAAGCTCCCGCTCTCGATCCTGACCGACTTCGAAGAGCTCGCCGTCTACGACTGCCGCGTGAAGCCGGTTCGCTCCGACAAGGCCAGCACCGCCCGCGTCCTCTACTTCCGTTCCGACGAATATGCCCAGCGCTGGGACGAATTGGCGTCCGTCTTCTCACGCGAAGCGATCCTCAAAGGCTCGTTCGACAAGTTCGCCGAATCCTCCAAGCGCAAGCGCGGCACCGCCGAGGTCGATGACGCCTTCCTGGCGGAGATCGAACAGTGGCGCGACATGCTCGCCCGCAACTTCGCTCTGCGTAACACCGACCTCACTCAACGCGACCTCAACTTCGCCGTCCAACGCACCATCGACCGCATCGTCTTCCTGCGCATCTGCGAAGACCGCGGTATCGAGCAGTACGGCACGCTCCAGGCCCTCACCAACGGCGAGCGGGTCTACGAACGCCTGTTCGAGTGCTTCCGCCGCGCCGACGAGCGCTACAACTCCGGGCTCTTTCACTTCGTCAAGGAAAAGGGACGCCCCGAAGAACCGGACGACCTCACCCCCGGCCTCACCCTCGACGACAAGCCGCTCAGGGAAATCCTCGCCCGGCTCTACTATCCCGACAGCCCCTACGAATTCTCCGTTCTGCCCGCCGACATTCTCGGCCAGGTCTACGAGCAGTTTCTCGGCAAGGTCATCCGCCTCACCAAAGGTCACCGCGCTGTCGTCGAAGAGAAGCCCGAGGTCCGCAAAGCGGGCGGCGTCTACTACACGCCCACCTACATCGTCGATTACATCGTCAAACACACAGTCGGAAAGCTCGTCGAGGGAAAGACACCCCAGCAGGTCGGCGGCCTCACCAGGAAACACCAACCATCGAAGGCCAAGGGCGTCCGCCCCCTGACCGTCCTTGACCCGGCCTGCGGCTCCGGCTCTTTCCTACTTGGCGCCTATCAGTTCCTCTTGGACTGGTACCGCGACCGCTACCTCGAAGAAGGCTCCAAAGCCCATGTCAGCGGCAAGATCCCGCGGCTCTTCCAACACTCCTCCGGCGAGTGGCGGCTCACCACCGCCGAGCGCAAGCGCATCTTGCTGTCGCACATCCACGGCGTGGACATCGACAGCCAGGCCGTCGAAACCACCAAGCTCTCGCTGCTGCTCAAGATCCTCGAGGGCGAGAGCGACGAGACGATCGGCAGCAACCTGCGCCTCTTCCACGAACGCGCTTTGCCCGACCTGGCGGGGAACATCAAGTGCGGCAACAGCCTGATCGGCCCGGATTTCTACGACAATCAGCAGATGGCGATGTTCGACGAGGAGGAGCGCTACCGCATCAACGTTTTCGACTGGAACGCCGAGTTCCCCGAGGTCTTCGCAGGGATCTACTCCGGGTTCGACGCGGTCATCGGCAATCCGCCGTACTTGTCGTTCTCCGGGCGCCAGGCGATAAAAATCTCGGAACCCGAGCGGCTCTATTTCGCACAGCATTATCAGAGTTCCGGCTGGCCCACAATGCACGCCCTGTTCATGGAGCGCGCAGTGAAGGACTTGTCTAGGTGCTTCGCTGCGTTCATCGTGCCCGATCAGGTCGGGCATCTTGGCGGATACCAGTCGGTGCGGGAGGTGATCACGCAGTGCGCCGGTCTGACGGAGGTGCGCTATTGGGGCGAAGCGGTCTTCAAAGGCGTCGTGACGCCGTCGCTGACCTTCGTGGCGAACAAGACTCACCGTGGCCAGACGCTCATTCAGCAACCGGACGGTGGACGGCAAAGTGTGCAGTGCGAGGGTGGCGATGCGTGGACAACGTCCGAGGCGCGCGATCTGTTGGCCAAGCTGCGCGACAATTCGCATTCGCTTGGTAATCTGGTGGCGGACCCCGGCGTGCACACGGGGAACTGTTCGAAGGAGTTGATCCTGGCCAAAAGCGAGGCAGAACCGGGTTGCGTGCCGGTCCTGGAGGGCAAGCAGGTTTCCCGGTACGGGTGCGATCGGCCGACCAAGGTACTAAAGTTGGACTACGCCGCGAAGCAGGACGAGTACTTCAGGATTGGCCCACAACACAGATACACCGACGCGCCGTTCGTGATCCGACAAACCGCGGCACATCCGATCGTTGGGCCGCGCCAACACGCAGACTACTTCCGGAACTCACTCCTGGCGCTGTACGAGCCCAAAGACGGCCAAGACGTGCGCTACTTGGTCGCGGTGTTGAATTCGCGCCTAATGCGATATGTGTATTCGCAGACGGTACGTGAATCACAGCAGAAGGCGTTTCCGCAGGTTAAGGTCGGATCTCTTCGCAATCTGCCAATTCGTTCGATCGACTCAGCCGACACAAAAGACAAGGCGCGACATGATCTCATGGTGGAGCAGGTAGAGCAGATGTTGACTTCGCAGCGTCAGGTCAGCGCTGCGAGAACCGCGCACGAGAAACAAACCATCCAACGCCAGATGGCCGCAATCGACTTGCGAATCGACCGGTTGGTGTACGAGTTGTACGACCTCACCAATGAAGAGATTCAGACGGTCGAGCAGATGACGGCTTGAGGCTGCCGCCCCTGGAGGAAAAGTCATGCCGCTTCTCGCCTGCAAGCTTGTGCACCATACCGGCACAATAATACGGTTTACGACCTCTCAACTACCGCAGTTGCCGAGCGAAGATCGGGACATCACTGTTGAACTGCCGACCGGGCGCATAGCGGACGGGCACTTTAGACGTCATCCTGCCAATCCGAATGTCAGCGGGCCCAACGTGGTCAGCTACATCAAGAGCCACGTAGGATTCGGCGAAACGGCGCGGGCGTTGATAGACGCCACCGGCTATTCCTGGCAGCTCTACACTCTCGATGACGCGGTGGAGTTCGCCCAGCGCGAGAATATGAACACTGCGCGGGTCAGAGCTGGCCGTATCACGGGCGCGGACCTGTCGCGGCTGTTGGCGCGCGCTGATCGACAGACGCAGGCGGGTGAGCGCCGCATAGCATACACACGCCTACTCCGGCCATCGGGGTTGCGCCGTATGATCCTCGAACTGATGGGCAAGTCATGCCAGGTGGACGGCTGCGCTGCGGTCGAAGACATGGAGCGCGAGTGGGGAGACCCGCGGGCTGGGCTGGCTATCGTAGAGGTCCATCACATCGAAGGACTGGTGCGTCGGGTCGATCACCATCCCAGAAACCTGTCCGTCGTCTGTGGAAACCACCATCGTTTGATTCACGGATTCAGGCCGTGGGCAATCGAGCATGATGGCGATGATGTAGTACTCACCAAGGGCACCCGGTCAGTTCGCATCGTACGAGATCTTTCGTTTCTAGATTGAGTCGATGTCATACTCAGTCTCCACAAGCGGATCGCAGCCGTCAAGACGCCGACGGACAACACGGCCATTCAGCGACAGGTCGACGCCACCGAGTGGCAGATCGACCGGCTTGTCCACGAGCTACGCGAGCTGACCGACGACATCGTTCCAGTCTACCACTCCTCCAGGAACCGACTGATGAATGTGTTGACCGCATTCTTGATCCCGAGCACTTGACGGAACGGGAGCAGGTTGGAGAGTCGTCAGGCGCGGCTCGCGTTGTTGAGGCTGGGATTGGGGCGCGAGTTGACGTGGCCGTGCTCGAGCCTGAGGACGATGTCGCCGAGGCGCTGGGCTTCGTCGCTGCTGTGTGTCACGTGCAGGGCGGTCATCCCCGTCCGCCGGCGGAGGCTCTCGATCATGTCGTACATGCCCAGCCGGGTCGGCTCGTCCAGGGCGCTGAACGGCTCGTCGAGGCAGATCACGCCCGGCTGAAAGACCATCGCCCGGGCCAGCGCCACCCGCTGCCGTTCGCCGCCACTCAGGCCCCGCGGCGTGCGCGACATGATCGCCTCGATCCCCAGCATCTCGGCGACCTGGCCGGCGCGGGCCCGCACCTCCGCACGCCGCACCTTGCGAACCCGAAGCGGCAGCTCGACCTGCTCGCGCACCGTCATGGCCGGGAACAGCGCGCCGTCCTGAGGCACGTACCCGATCCCCCGGTCCGCCGGGTCCAGCCGCTCGACACGCCGATTTCCCACCTCGATCCGCCCGTCGCTGATCGGCCTCAGCCCGCAGATCGCCTCGATCAGGCACGTCTTGCCGCTGCCCGTCGCGCCCATCAGCACCGCGTACCCGCCGTCGGGCACCTCGAACGTCACGCCGCTGAGCGCGAACGACCCGACCCGCAGACTCAGCCCATCGACCCTGATCATCTACAGCCCCCCCCGTGGGAGCCCGAGCATCCGCGTCGCGCCCAGCACGACGACGGCGATCAGGACCAGCAGGATCGACACCGCCAGCGCGCCCTCGATCTCGCCCAGGTTCCATTCCAGAAACACGCTCGTCGGCAGCACCTCGGTTTTCATGCGCGTCGTGCCGGCGAAGACCAGCACCGGCCCGAACTCGCCCAGCGCCCGCGCCCAGGCGAGTGTGCCCGCGGCGATCACGCCTGGCCTGGCCTCGCGCAGCGTCACATGAAAGAACGCCGACCCGCGCGAGCACCCCAGCGTCCGCGCCACGTCTTCCATGCGCGGGTCTATGCCCTCGAAGGTCACGCGCATGGTTCGCACCGCGAACGCGCAGGCCACCGTGAACTGCGCCAGGATGATCGCCGGCGTCTCGTACGTCACGAGAAACACGCTCCCCTCGAACCACCGCCCCGGGATGGTCCTGAACATGATCAAGAGCGCGATCCCCACGACCAGCGGCGGGAGCAGGATCGGGATGTCGAACAGCAGATCCAGCAGCCGCTTGCCCGGAAACCGGAACCGTGCCAGCAGGTACCCGGTCGGGACGGCGACCCAGAGCGACACGATGGCGGCGATGGTGCTCGTGACGAGGCTCAGGGCTGCGGCGTGGCGGATCTCTCTGCTCTGGAACGTCTGCACGAGGGCTGCGGGCGAGGTGTAGAGCACCATTGCGGCGAGCATGGCCAGCAGCAGGGCGGCGTAGGCGCCCATGACGGCGGCGGAGGCGCCGAGAAAGAGGCGCTGCGAGACCCGTCGTGTGCCCGTCCGGGCGGTCACGGCCCGCCTCCGCCCAAGGACTGATCGGGGTGCCATGGTTGGCGTTCGATCGGGCCGTAGCCCAGCTGGTCGAACCAGAGGCCGCCTCGGTCGCTGGCGG
>JADFOF010000196.1 GCA_022563015.1 Planctomycetota bacterium | reverse complement strand
GGGACGAGCCGTACGCGAGCGCGTACAAGCGGATCGAGTTCAAGGCCGTCGCGGGCAGGACGCGGCGCATGCCCGACGCGTTCATCAATGGCGCCAGCGATGTTTCGTCGGCGTTCATCGACTATTGCCGACCGCTCGTGGGCGAGTTGCCAAGGTTCGCGAGTCTCTGACGGCGAGGGCGCGCAGCGTCCGCGCCTGAACGGACGCCGAGTCGCATGACGAGCACTTCGCGCGAGCGAAGGACCTTTTCCCTTACGAGCCCTCCGCGCGAGCGGAGAGTCCCTTTCGCGCCGGACGTCCAACACTCCGTGCTCGCGCCCGGGGCTCGTTCGGGACGGACGCCGAGTCTGAGCCCGCTTCGGGCGAAGGCTCGGATCGCGGGCGGGTCACCGGAGATATCCGAGCCTTCGCGGACTCAGACTCGGCGTCCATTACACATCTCGACATCACATCCGATCTGAGGGCGCTCGGGTGCCCGGGTCGGATAAACTGGTCATCATGGCGAGCACGGGTTGGGACTGGATTTTTCACGCGCTGGGCTGGGCGCTGGCGGCGGCCGGGCTGCTGCTCGCGCTGTGGGCTCTGTTCTGGGATCGCTCGCGCGGCCGCAAGCGCTGCCCGAAGTGCTGGTACTCGATGGAGGGGGCGGCGCAGGGCGAAGGGGGCCGGTACACCTGCCCTGAATGCGGCAAGGTCATTGCCGATGACCGCACGCTTCATCGGACGAGGCGGCGGCCGCGGCGCGTGGTCATTTCGCTGATGGTCTGGATCGTCGGCTACGCCGTCTTCGTGACGCCTGCCGTCCGACGCGACGGATGGGTCGCTGTAATACCAACGAGCGTGCTGATCGTCATTGCATCGCCCGAGCGGATCAAGGAGCTAGTTTTCACCATTTCGTGGAGTACGAAGGTGGCGCTTGATTATGGGATCGAGAGCGAGTTGATCCGGCGCGGCGAGGAACAGTCCATCCACGACTGGCAAGCGGACTTTCTCGCGTGGCGAATCCGCCGTGCGTCAGTCGATCCAGCCGGCGCGACCGAGTTCAAGTCGTATGACATTTCCAGACTCTTGTCACCTTCATGGTGGCGCAGCTCAATTCCTTTCTCCTCAGACGATCGAGCGCAGCTTTGGACGGAATTGCATTACTTGTGGTTCTCGCTTGCGATTCCTGATTCATGGGTTGCGAACGGGGGAAATAGCGCGGCCATGACCCGAATGGGGAATCGGTTTTATGTCTGGGCTCCCCTGGAACAGCAGCGAATTGTCGCGTTGAACTTGGCTCTCTTGATCACGGATGGAAAAGAAGAGAATGCCAGTGCGCCCTATTGGTTGTTCGACGAGGAACTGCGTTCGCGCTTTGAGACCCGGATCTACGATGTTTCGGATCTCGCACCGCCGAACGTCGAGCGATTCAAGATGCCACCGCCTGATCCGAACGCAGATGTTCAGTGGGGTTACTTTGACGGCGAACTTATGCTTCATAGTCAGGGAATCTTCGACCTCATCGACGACATAGTCGACAACGTCGAGTCTGACTACTGGGTGGAAAATGGCGGAGAGGACGCCACGATTTCGACGGTGCCGGGTCGGCTCATCATCACCGTGACACCCGAGATGCACGAACGTGTGGCCCAGCGGCTCGAACTTCTTAGGAATGCTAGAAAGAGCGAGACGGCCGGATCGCCCTGACCTTCACGCCACGGTTACGCTTGAATCCAGGTACACGTCCTGGATCGCGTTGAGGAGCTTTATGCCTTCCTTCATCGGGCGCTGGAAGGCCTTTCGGCCCGAGATCAGGCCCAGACCGCCGGCGCGCTTGTTGATGACAGCTGTGCGGACGGCGGTGGCCAGGTCGTCGGCGCCCTTGCTCTCGCCGCCGGAGTTGATGAGCGGGCTTCGGCCCATGTAGCAGTTGGCGAGCTGGTAGCGGCAGAGGTCGATGGGGTGGCCGCCCTTGCCGGTCGGGTCCGAGCCGGCCAGTTCGGTGTAGATCTCGGTGCGGAACTTGCCGTAGCTCGAGTCGCCCGAGTTGAGGGCCGCGTACCCGCCGTTGTTGGTCGGGAGCTTCTGCTTGATGATGTCGGCCTGTATGGAGACGCCGAGGTGGTTGGCCTGGCCGGTCAGGTCGGCCGAGCCGTGGTAGTCGGTCTTCTTGCCGTCCTTGCCCATGACCTTGAACGCGTCGTTGCGTGTGTAGCACCAGAGCACGGTGACGAGCCCCAGCGCGTGGGCCTCCTCGAACCACTCTGAGACCTCGTCGAGTTGTCGGCGTGACTCTTGCGAGCCGAAGTAGATCGTCGCGCCGACGGCGATCGCCCCCATCTCGAACGCCTGCCGGACCGACCCGAACCGCGTCTGGTCGTAGCTGTTGGGGTGCGACAACAGCTCGTTGTGGTTGAGCTTGCAGATGAAGGGGATTTTGTGGGCGTAGCTGCGCCCGATCGCGCCCAGCACGCCCACCGTCGAGGCGACCGCGTTGCACCCGCCCTCGATGGCGAGCCTGACGATGTTCGCGGGGTCGAAATAGGCGGGGTTGGGCGCGAAGCTCGCGCCCGCGGAGTGCTCGATGCCCTGATCGACCGGGAGGATCGAGACGTGCCCGGTGCCGCCCAGGCGCCCGCTGTTGAGCAGCGTCTGAAAGTTGCGGAGCACCGCGGGCGAGCGGTCGGTCCGGCTCACGACGCGGTCGATGAAGTCCGGCCCGGGCAGGTGCAGCTGATCGCGCGGGATGGTCCGGCAGGTGTGCCCGAGCAGATCGTCGGCGTCCTGACCCAGGACCTTGGCAATATCGATGTCGGGAGAGGCCCTGGCGGCCTTGGCTGCGGTCATGGTGGCGGTCATGTGGGGCTCCGGGGTCATGCGTCGCACCAGTATAGGAAGGGCGGCGAGGCCTTCGCCGTGTCCGCCGCCAACCTCACCGATGACGAGAACGCGCTCTTGTTCGTCGTGCCAGCCGACCAGTGGCAGCCCGTGATCGATCCGAGCGAGGGGCTCTGGACCTCGCGTTCAATCTTCGGTACGTCGCGCAGGAGTTCCCCTGCTACGCCGACTGCGACCAGTCAGGCGCACTCGACATCTTCGACTTCCTGTGCTTCCAGAACAGCCTCGTGGCAGGCTGTCGGTAAGCAAACCCCGAAACCTCACTCTCCTCACCAAGCCCCGCGATCACGCCGATCGCGGAGTTCTTTGCGCCGACTATGTAGCGTGGTGGATTGTTTCATCCACCTGAAGTGACGGAGCCGATATCAGTCCATCGGAACGTGCGGTCCCTGGGAGCAGCGCATTGCGGGCAGAAGACTGGTTCACGTTCATAGCGATGCTCGTGTGCGCTTCCGTGCTCAAATGGGCGGTCTGGCGGGCGACGAGGCTCCCGGAGCGCATCTATCGAAGCCGATCAATGCTGTGGGCACTCATCACTTCGAGGAGGATGCCCATCATCGTGCTTGGTGTTTCAGCGGTGCCGATCGCGCTGGTCTGGAATCAGACGGTATGGAGTGGATTCGAAACGCCGGCGCCTCGTGTGATCGTGTGTTCCGTGGTTGGGTTCATCGCCTGGACCGACAGCGCGTACGCCCCGAATTACTACTTCGGGCGTCTGCACCTGCTGGACCGATCTGTGGTGGTGCTGCTCGCGCTTGGAGTCGTGGTTCATCCGGTGTTTCTTCCGGCGTTTGTGCTGGCGTCGGTGACAATCTCTCGCCAGTTCACGCACCCGGACGCCATGGGGCAGTCGTGGTCGGACCGACGAATCCTGTACGACTTCGTCACCATGGGCACCGCGTACATATTTGTTCGCGGGTTCACCCCGGCTTCTGAGAGTGTCCTTCTGACCGGGCTGATCGCGGTTGTCGCGGCGGCGTATTTTTATTCAGGTCTGGCCAAGGTGAGGCTGAGCCCGTATCCCTGCGCATGGGTTTTTCACAATCGGTCGCATCGGCTCGTGTTTTCGAGCCGATGCTATGGCTGGCTCTGGTGGCTGTCCGACGATGCGCTCGTCCGCGTCGCAGCCACACTCCGACCATTGAACGTCCCGCTTCAGCTTGTCACGCTCGTGCTTGAACTGGGAGTCGTGTTCTTACTTGCCGACGAGCGAGTCATGGTCGGCTTGTTGGCCGGGTTGATTGCCATGCACGTGGGGATCTTCGCCGTATCCGGAATCTGCTTCTGGAAGTGGATCACGCTTGATATACTGCTCGCCACGACGCTGTTGTTGTGGCCACACGACATGTATGGCGTGAGCGGGGTCGCCGCCATGGCGCTTGCGGTAGTCAGCGCTCGTATATGGAGCGAGCCGCCGTTGCTCGGCTGGTATGACACGAACTTCGTCAACTTGTTTCGCCTCGAGTCGGTGGAGGCGGATGGCTCAGTTCGAGAGATCGGCCGAACGTCGATGGTGCCGTATGACCTTCCGGTCGGCCAGTCTCGGTTCTTTTATCTTTTGGATCAGCCGGTGCTCGTTGGAACCTACGGCGCGCTGACCCGAGTGGATGTGGACCAGTTCTCTCTGACACGACACATCGAGCAATCAGAGGGTCGTCCCGATCGCATAGAGGAACTCAAGCGGGACTTCGGGGTGAATCCCTCCCGCCCCGACGTGGCCGCCCGATTCGAGCGGTTCATTCGAGAGTATTTCATTGCCCGCCGATCGATGCCGCGTCCATGGCTGTTCTCAACCCCGGTGCACTTGTTCAGCCGCGTCCGAGGCGACAAGGCTGATCCTGCAAACGTCCAGCACGTGCGCGTGCGCGCGATCGAGTACTTCCATGACGACAAGGGGATACGTGTCGTTTCGGATCAGATCGTTCTCGACATCGTGATCTGAAGCAGCTCGATACACTCTGCGAGCTTCGGACGGCCGAAGAATCACCGGCGCTGAGACACTTCGACGCTGAGCCTGAAGAGATCTGATGTCTGACGGAGAGTTTCATGACAAAGGCACTCGTGCTTGGCGCGGGGATGGTGGGGCGGGTGATCGCAGCGGACCTGGCCCAGGACAGCGCGTTCCGTGTCACGATTGTTGACGTGAACGATGCGACCCTGACGAGCGCCACGCGGCACGCCAAGAACAGCGTCGCGACAACGCAAGCAGACCTTTCGGACACCGACACGATCAAGCGCCTGGTCGAGCCGTTCGATATCGTTCTTGGCGCGCTGTCGAGCACGATCGGGCTCAACGCTCTGCGCGCGGTGATCGAGGCTGGCAGGAACTATTGCGACATCTCGTTCATGGCTGACGACGCGCTGCAGCTCGACGCGCTCGCCAAAGAGCATAACGTCACGGCGGTGGTCGATTGTGGCGTCGCGCCGGGCATGAGCAACCTGCTGGCTGCGTACGGCGCCGCCAGGCTCGACTCGTGCGAGAACATCGAGACCTATGTCCGCGCCCTGCCC
>JADFOF010000195.1 GCA_022563015.1 Planctomycetota bacterium | reverse complement strand
CCAGCCTCGGGCGCTCATGGAACGGCGTGGTGTACTACGACCTGCTCGCCGCAGGTGTCGGGCCGTACGCCTTCTCGATTCAGTCCAACGGCGACGATCAGCTCTACCGGATCGACCTGACCACGGGCTCGACTCAGTCGATGGGCGCCGCCATGGGCCTCAACGACGCCGAGGGCCTGACCATGATGCCCAACGGCACGCTCCTGGCCATCGGCGGCTCGGTTGATGAGCTCTGGAATGTCACTTCGCCTCCGGGTTCGTTCATCGGTGCAACGGGATCGCGCACGGGATCTGACGCCGGGCTGGATTACTCCGAAGCGGGCAGCGCCCTGTACAACCTCAACGCCGGACTCGGCGCGTCGTCGCTGTACCGCGTGAATCCCAACAACGGCGCCATCGCCCTTATTGGAAACAGCACAATCTTCGCGGACAACCTCGCCATCGACAAAACCGGTGGCAACGCTTACGCGATCGATGGTGTCGTCACCGACTCGCTCTATTCTGTCGATCTGACGAACGGATCACTCACACTCATCGGCTCGCTCGGCCTCGGGAACATCAGCGTCCAATTCGGCACCGCGTTCCTCGGCGATACGCTCTACGCACTCGATTCCAATGGTAACATCTACACCATCAACACCAGCACCGGTGCCGCGACGCTCCGCACCACCGTAGCCGTCGGCGGCTGGGAGGGGCTCGCCATCCCGTGCTCCGCCGCCCGCTTCATGCCGACCGAAGGCTTTGGGAGCACCTTCTCCAGCCCGACCCACACGCGCGGGTATTGGTTTGAGGCCCCGACCGACTTCCTCATCACGGGGCTACGTGTGCCCGACGAGTCGGGTGCCGGAGTCCAGAACGTCGAGGTCATGCGCTTCAATGTCGCCATTCCCAGCTTCCCGGGAACGACGAACCGCTTCACGTCACTCTTCCGCGCCGTTGATGTCGCGAACAACAGTGTGATTCACACCTCCATTCCCGTCGGTGAGGGTGACATCATCGGAATCCTCGGTGCCGCCGGGACGACCACCATGCACAACTCGTACGGCACCTCCACGGCCGGAGTGCCGATCGAGATCTTTGGCCAGCCCGCCACCGCGACTCGCATGGGTATGCAGTTCAACCTCAATGCCACGCCGGCGAAAGATATCTTTACGGAAAGCGGTCTAATCGCACGCGTGGAGATGTATTACACCGATGTTCCAGACGTCTTCCTCGACGCCGATTCCGCCGCAACCGGTCAGAACCTCGACACCACGCCGCTGGTAACGTCATTCGGCACAATCACAGCGACCAGAACCGTCGAGATCGGCAATCCGGCAATGGGTAATAGTGATCTGGAGTTCACTTTGGCCGGTGCTGGCGAGAACCACTTCGACATTATCAACCCGCCAACAAGCGAGGCGACTATGACGTTCGACTTCGATGTTGATTCGCTCACGTTTGTATACGGAGGCAACAGCGGGGTTTTCTCGATCACGGCCTTTGATGCGGCCAACAATGTCGTCGATCAATTCTTCCAGGCTGACACCGGAATCGGGTTGCCCGCCGGACCGCAGACCATTGCCGGCAGCGGGATCAGGATGATTGTCTGGACTGATACAGGATTTTCTTTCTCCGCCATGGACAACATCAAGATCATGGCGCAGCCGTGCCCCTGCGCCTGCGACTTCGATCCCGATCCGGCCTGCGACATCTTCGACTTCCTGGCCTTCCAGAACCTCTTCGTCGGCGGCGACCCCTGTGCCTGCGATATGGATCCCGACCCGGCGTGCGACATCTTCGATTTCCTCGCCTTCCAGAACGAGTTCGTCGGCGGCTGCCCGTAGATCCGCCCGAGGCGGAGCCGTAAGCCCCCCCGCCGACCCAGCAAGTTTCCGACAGGCCCATCCCATGCGGGGTGGGCCTTTTTTCTGACCCAGAACACCGGCGAAAGTCCAAACATGCGGCTGCACTCCGGACGGATACTTGCCGAGTCACCATTCCTGGGGCACCATCATTCGTGGTGCCGTGCAGTCAGGGAGTGTGTCATGCGAAGAGTTCTTCGGACGGTTTTCGGGCTGGGCCTGGTCGTGGCTGCCAACACCGCGGCTGCGGGCCCGGAGAACCTGCTCCTCATCGCCGACCCCGCCAACGCCGACTCGCTGCACGTCGCGAACTATTACATCAATGCGCGCCAGCTGCCCGACGCCAACGTCCTGTTCATGACCCCCACCGCCGACAACCACGCGCAGCTTGTCTCCTCGCGCCTGCCCGGCCTGTTCGGCACACTCAGCAACCGCGCCATCGACGACCACATCGACTACATCCTCCTCTCGCCGCCCGATCGATACCGCATCCCCGTGTCGAGCACCATCTCGGACATGTGCTTCCCGGTCACACGATTCGCGCTGGCCTCGGCCTACACCATGGCGTTCATCGCCGACGATGTGCTCGCCGGAATGCCCGTCACCTCCGCCAACGGCTTCTACCCGCGCTCCGCCCAGCCACTCGCCTTCGACAGCTCGACCACCTGGCTCAGCGGCCGCCCCAGCACCTCCCTGTCCGCCAGGAGATATTTCATCGGCGCCATGCTCGGCTACACGGGCGCACGCGGGAACTCCGTCCAGGAGCTCCTGAACATGATCGACCGCAGCGTCGCGGCGGACGGCTCGCGACCCGCGGGCACCTTCTACTACATGAACAACGCCGCTGACCCCGCCCGAAACGTGCGCGTCGTTCAATACACCGGCTCGCGCGGCGCCGTTACACTCCTCAACTCCGCCGGACACAGTGCCACCGTTCTCAACGGCGCGCTCCCGACCACCAGGGACGACTGCCTCGGCATCATGACCGGCTTCTCCAGCACCTCCATCATCTCCGCCGACCTGACGCTGATGCCCGGCGCTTTCGCCGACCACCTCACCTCTTACGCGGGCCACTTCAGCAACGCGCCGCAGACAAAGATGTCCGAGTGGATCGCCAAGGGCGCCAGCGGCTCGCTCGGCGCCGTCCAGGAGCCGTGCAACTACCAGGGGAAGTTCCCCCACGCCTACACGCACTTCTACTACGCCGGCGGCGCCACACTCGGCGAGTCCTACTTCCGCGCAGCGCAATACGTCCCGTTCCAGATGCTGCTCTACGGCGACCCGATCACACGCCCGTTCGCCCACATCCCGGCTGTCTCCGTCCCCAACGCGCCGACAAGCCCCGTCGCCGGCTCCATCACGCTCTCACCCATCGCCTCGACCACGCACCCCACCGCCTCGATCGCCTCGCTCGAGTTGCTCATCGACGGCGTCGTGGCCGACACCGTCTTGCCGGGTTCGGACTTCATCCTCGACACGACGAGGCTCTCCGACGGTCGGCACGACGTCCGCGTGATCGCCTACGACGACACAACGCTCAAGACGCGCGGACGATGGATCGGCGACATCACCGTCAACAACCTCGGCCGCACCGCAACCATGGGCGTCGGCATGACCACCGGCGACCTCGGCTCCTCCTTCATATTCGATCTCGTCAACCCGCCCGGCGGCGCAACTGAAATCAGACTCACACACGCCGGACGCGTCGTTGCGGCGGTGGCCGGGGGCGGCGCGGTCTCCGTCTATGGTCGAACACTCGGCGCCGGCCCCGCAAGGCTCACACCCGAGGCGCTCTACCCCGACGGCTCGATCGTTCGAGGAGAGCCCGTCATCATCAACATCACACCGACCGGCGCCACCACCGGCGCAGCGCCCATCGCCTACAGCGCCACCGCACACGTCCTGGACAATCAGCCGTTCATGATCCAGCTCCCCGCCACCTTCGACGACAACTTCTCCGCAGCGTCGTTCACGCTGGCAACACAGCCGACCAAATCGACTCTCGTCGCGCACAGCGGCGCGTCGCACGCGACATTCCAACCCGGCACAGGCGCGGTCGGCACAGACCAGCTCACCTATACCGTCACCACCACCGGCGGCACATCGACTCTGGCAACCGTGACGATCGTGTACACCTCCGGCTGCTACGCCGACTGCGACAAGTCCTCCGGCGTCGGCACGCTCGACATCTTCGACTTCCTGTGCTTCCAGAACAGCTTTGTGAGCGGCGAGCCGTACGCCTGCGAGTGCGATCCCGACCCGGCCTGCGACATCTTCGACTTCCTCTGCTTCCAGAACAGCTTCGTCGCCGGGTGCCCCTGACCCACTGCCCGAACGTGCTATTCGACCCGCACCCGTACGAGCCGCGACCGGCAGGGAGCGGTGGTTCGATGACCCCGCTCGCGATGGTCACGCCCCAAAGCACTCCCTCCCGATCGTGCCTCGTCCACACCCGCCTGCGCGGTTCCTGCGCCCGCCACTCTCACAACCACACGCTCGCACGCCTGAGCAACTCGATGGTCGATACCCGAGTCCCCGCCATCGGAGACTCGGCCCATGCTGCGCACCGCCACTCTTGTGATCAGCCTCTCGTTCACGACCACCGCGCTGCACGCTCCGACACTGCCGGAACCTGCACAATTTCCCGACGGGTGCGGCACGCGCCTCGACGCTGCTAACGCTGCGCTCGCCCGAGCGCTCAATGACAGCGGGCTCTACCTGGCCCCACTCCCCGAGTCCACGCTTGACGTTCCCCTGGCCCTGCACATCGTCCGTCGGTCCGACGGCTCGGGCGGCATTGATAACGCCCAGCTCATCGCCGCGATCTCGAATCTCAACGATGCGTTCACCCAGTCGGGCCTGTCCTTCTACATCGTCGGCCCGACCGACGAGATCCGCAGCGATTTCTTCTACACCGGCATCACGTCGTCAGCCGCCATCGACGCCCTCCGCTCCACCAACCGCGTCCGGAACGCCATCAACATCTACTTCACAGACTCTTTCTCATCCTCGGCCGGCCCGCTCTGTGGCATCGCGTCGTTCTCGTTCTCGCCCGTGCAGGGAATCGTCATGGCCAACGGCTGCGCGGGCGTGAGCTACAACCGCGCCACCTTCCCGCACGAGATCGGCCACTACTTCGATCTCTTCCACACGCACGAGACCATGTTCGGCCTTGAATGCACCAGCGGCGTCAACTGCCACACCGCCGGCGACCTCGTCTGCGACACACCCGCCGACCCGCACATCGGCTACCACAACATGAATGGCGGGTGCACCTATGTCGGGCGCGAGATCGACCCGTGCTCAGGCACTCCAACCTACAACCCGGACGTCCTCAACATCATGAGCGCCGCGCCGAGACTCTGCCGCACACGGTTTTCGCCGGGTCAGACACAAAGAATGCTCGCGACACTCGTCACGCTCAGGCCCGGGCTGATCACCCACTGCCGGGCTGACCTGGACCGCTCCGGCTCGCTGGATATCTTTGACTTTCTCCTCTTCCAGACGATGTTCACCCGTGCCGATCCAGCTGCCGACCTCAACCTCGATACCCGCTTCGACATC
>JADFOF010000194.1 GCA_022563015.1 Planctomycetota bacterium | reverse complement strand
GAGCGCGCTGGCGCTCGCGGCCGACCCGAGCGCTACCGACGCCGCCCGCGCACAGCTGCGAACCGTTGCGCTTCTTGCCGTCCTGGCGCCGGCGGTAGAGTCGTTTACTTCCGGCCTGAGCGCCCGGACGGTGCGCGATTCGCTCCGCGAAACGATCATCGGGCGTGGGTGGAACCCGGCCGACGAGGAGCGATCCATCGCGCTCCTGGCGCGAGCGGTCCGGCAGATCCAGCACGGCGAGCAGTTCAACGACGACACCGCGGTCATCCGTCAACTGCGCCCGGCGTGGCGGGTGTTTGCGCTGCAGCGTGGCGAGGCGCAGGACGCACTGAGCGGCGCGTTCTCGCTGATGCTCGCCTCACCGGGGGCCGAGACCGACCCGGCTGTTCTGGCAGCGCTGGACGCGCACGCGAGGACGATCGACGATCTGGACGCCATGGTGGCGGCGAGCGCGGTCATGTCGCGGCCCGAGTCCTTGCCGACTTCGCCGCGCCTGCCGGTGACGCCCAGGCCCGTCAGCCCGCGTTGGCGCGCACCGATCGCGTCGGCCCGGTGGCAGCGACCCGCGAACGTCTTTCTGGAACTCGGGCAGCAGCTCTCAAGGCCGTCGGAGGCCGACGAGGCGCACCGTGCGATTCGGGCGCTGGCCGACGAGGTGGCGCGGTTCGCCGCGTTACCCGGCGAGGAATCGCTGCGGGCGGGGAGTCGGACGTGGGCGCAGCTGATCGGAGCCCCGCCCAACCAGCTCGCGGCTGCGATCGACCTGGCCCGGGGGCAGTGGATAGTGGCGATCGGGCGCGAGGGTCAAGCCGCCGACGTGCGGCGCATGCGGGCGCTGCGCGAGGTGATGGCGCTCCTTGACGCGGCGGTTCGGGTGCGCGGGCAGGCGTCGCGCGGCGGGTCGGCGCGGATGGAGGCGTGGCCGGGGTGGTCGCTCTCGCCCCGGGCCGCGGCCGGCATGTACGCCCAAATCGCGACGCGGCTGCCGCGCCTGAGCGAGCTGGCCATGCAGGGCGACCCGGGCGCAGCGATCGACGCGATCGCCGAGGCCCGCGGGCAGGCGTTTGCGCTGCTGCTGGTGGGCGAGGTCGATCGGCTGGCCGAGATGGCACGCATCGGGCCGGAGCCGGACACGCCACAGGCCGCGGTCTGGGCGCTGAGCATCGGCCCGCCCGAGACCGACGACTGGCTCATCCCGCTGCGCGTCGATCTGGCCGGTTTCTGCCGCTACGCCGAGGAGGGGTTCGCCCCGCCGAAGAACGCGGACCCGAAAGCCCGCGCGGGCGTCAACACGGCGCGCGCCTACTGCAACGAGCTTGCGGCGATGACGCTGGAGAAGCTCGGGCAGCGGTGAGGTCGAGCGGCGTGTCCATGCGCCGTCAGCGATTCACAAATCCCGAATGCTCTGTCAGATCGGCTAAACTTCACCCATGACCCGCAGCACCGCGCAAGCTGAATCCCCGACTCAGGCGTTTGCCGAGTTGGTCGTCACGTACCGCGACCTGCTCGAACAACTCGCTGCCGATCCATCGCTGGATGTGTTCACACGATTGCACGCACATCTGGTTGACATGGTGTCGGGAGTGCTTTTGCTCAGCAGCAAGAGATATCGACGGCACAAAACATCAGACAAGAGCATAAAGCGTGTTGTTGAGGACAATCGGTACATCTATGATAAACTACATCCGGTACTCGATCCGATGGAAACTCGATTGGCCAAGCTGAATTGTATTCTCGAAGGAGCCATCGAATGGCGAGGCGGTCTCTCGTATCATCTCAGCGACATCTATGAAGATGTGATGGAGGGCCTTCGCCTCTACGAGCAAAGCGGGCGCAGCGCGCACAAATACGCGGCCAGCCATTGGCGATTGGGTTTTCAGATCCACTGGGGCGAGAACCACGTCTACAACGCGCTCTTCATCCTTCACTATTTCGTGTACGAATTCGAGGACTTGGAAGATGACGAATGCGAGGATGAATGAAGGTTGGGCGTGGCGTAGCGCTGCAGGGCGCGCGCTCTAGAACTCACTCTCACGTGCGCCCCGAATCCTCGAGCCTTCCCAATCGCCGCTTGCCGAAGCCGAGGCCCATCGCCTTTTTCGCCATATACAACGTTTCTTCAGCTACTTCGTTCGCCGCCGCGGTCCCCGACCGGATGATGTCGATCACCGTATCGTCGCCGCCGGGGCCCTCGTATTCCGCCCGCTTGGCGCGGATCGGATCGAGCAGTTCGTTGACGGCGTCGATGACGAAGGCCTTGACGTGGCCGTCGCCGAGGTTGTCACCCTTGCGGTAGCGCTCCCGCAGGTCGGCAACAAACGCCTCGTCCTTGATGAAGATGTCGGCGTAGTCGAAGACGGGGTTGATGTCGGGGTCGCCGGGCTGATCGGCGTCGCGGCTCTGACCGGGGTACATGGCCCCGATCTTCTTCTTGACCTGCTTGGGCGTGTCGGAAAGGAATATCGCGTTGTTCAGGCTCTTGGACATCTTCTGCTTTCCGTCCGTGCCGATGAGCCGCCCGACGCGACCGACCAGCACCTCGGGGATCGGGAACACGCCGCCGAGCGTGGCGAAGTCCTGGTCGCCAGTCTTGGAGTCGACGCCGCAGTAGGTGATGTCGAATCGGCGTGCGACCTCGCGGCACATCTCGATGTGGGCGACCTGGTCCTCGCCCACGGGCACCCACCTGGGACGGAAGGCCAGGATGTCGGCGCACTGCCCGACCGCGTACATCGGGAACCCGAACGAGTGCGTGTCGCCCAGCCCCTTGTCCTTGATCTCGTCCTTCAGCGTCGGGTTGCGCATGACGCGGTTGAAGGGCAGGAGCATGGCGAAGTACCAGGTCAGCTCGGCGATGGCGGGAACCTCGGTCTGGAGCACGATGGTCGAGCGCGACGGGTCGATCCCGCACGCCAGCCAGTCCTTGACGATCTCGATGGTGTCGGTGCGGATCTCGGCGTGCTTGTCGGGCCGGGTGGTGAAGGCGTGCATGTTGGCCAGCAGGAAGAAGCAGTCGTACTGGTCCTGGAGTCTCAGGCGGTTCTCGATCGACCCGACGTAATGCCCCAGGTGCAGCCGACCCGTGGGCGTGTCGCCGGTGAGGACGCGTGGTTTGGCGGAGTCCGGCATCGGTCGGGAGTTTAGGGCCCGCCGGGAGCGTCGGGATGCGCCGGAGATTGCTCACCTGAATCTCGAAGCGCCTCATTGATCGATTCGATCGCCTCGGCTGCGGGCTGCGCAAGCGATAACGCTTCGTCTTCGACCGCCGCCCTGAGCGCCCCAAGAGCGCGAGCCGCGTCGGCACCCGCCCTGCCGAGGACGCGCGTCGCCAGGATTCGGCCCTGTTCATAGGGGTCGCGGAGCATCCTGATCGCCTCATCGACGACCACCTCGCGGTCGATGCACATGACATCAAGCGTGTAAAGCGCGTTGAACCCGAGGTTTTCCGCCTCTTCACACCCGCTTCGCCCGCGCAGGAGCGGGATCACTCGCCCGTCTTTGATCTCGAACTGACGAACTATGCTGATCAAGTCTCGCTGGTCACGCGGATCCGTCGCCCGCGCAAGCGCGTCCACGATCGAACCTGAAATCGTGTCCGCCGCCCATTTCATTCGGCGCAGTTCGTCGAACACCGCGATCCGCACCTCGCGATCGGGATCGTCGAGCGCCGCGACTGGCGCTGACGGATCGCTCCAGTGATTCGACCTCGCATATAGAATGACGAATCGCTTGCGCGGCTCAAGTTGCCGGGCTACCGGGATGGCCTCAAGAGCAGCGACTGCTTGTGTGCCATGCGACGTCGTAGCACTCAAAAGAGTGCGAGAAAAAGGCACATTCGAGTCCAGCAGATCCATAGCGATCAGTTCTATCATCTCGGGATCTCGGCTGTTCAGACGCCGGATCGTGACCGCTATAAAAGTGCGCCGTTTCGGGTCGCCATCGCGCATCAGACGTGCGAGCGCCTCAGCTGCGGGTCCGCCTATGGCAACTAGCGACTCCAGCGCATACATTTCGACGAATGACGCTTCGCGATTCACCGCTGCTACGAGAGGCGGAACTGCAGGGTGTGCTGCGGCACCGAGCTGTTGGAAGCCGTCACTCGCAACCCTGCGTGTGAAGACGCGTTCGGACTCGACTGCAGCCAGAAGTTCGGCTATCGCCTGTTCAGTGGGCAATCTCGCAGCACACATGATGGCCCGCCGCGCGTATCCCTCGAGCCCGATCGAATGCGGGTCCGGCGTGACGAGCAGTTCTCGCAACGCGCCGATGTATGCCGTCGGCTTAGCTTTCTGTCTTTGCAGGGCATCGATCGCATCAAGCCGAAGATAGGGAGGCGCACTCTTCGAACGTGCGACGGATCGGAGCGCGCCCCGCGTCGCGGCAGTGTCGAATCCCAGCGCCATAAGCCAGCCGATCCCGATCTGCCGCATTTCGATCGGGATGTCTGAACGCGTGGCGAGGGAGCGTACTGCGTCGATGGCAATCCTCCGCTCGTCATCAACATCACTCAGCACAATTCCGATCACCCCCATTGTGCTCGTGATGAAGGGCGCCGCGGTCGAACCGCGACGCTCTCGGATTTTCGCATAGATGAGCCGACGTGCGTGCGACGCGGCGAGTAGTCGATCCCAGTCCGCCTCGATGCGCTCGCGCCATGTGGTCGGTGTGGTTGGCGGAGCCGGCGTCCCGGGTCTGGTCGGCGGCGACCATATGAGTTTCGGGAAGATCGGCTGCCTTCGGGCCGTGTACGCCGCTTCGGCATCCTCTGCGAAGAAACCGAGCACGAGTCGCAGAATCGGCGTTGGAACGAAATCGAACGGGCCGTGGTCGACCACAGCGGGCACTCGGGTCGTCACGAGGCCGAAGAACAGAACGATGAACGCGAACGCGGCCTGGTAGCGATGCCGGCGTGTGCGAAAAAAGCGAGTCTCGTGCTTCGATTCGCGCCCGCACTCGGGGCAGGTCAGGGCCGGCACACCGGTCATGTCGTACCAGCACTTGGGACACCGCCGCCGCCCCCTCGATCGATCACGAAACAGCGCCGAGCCGAGCCACAGCACGCCCAATCCCGCGATGACAGAGCCCAGAATCCAGCACAGCCAGGTGATGCCCGCCATGCCCTGAGCATATCAGATTCGTCGAGGCGGCCAGTAGCTTCGCCCGGGAAATCACTACCTATTGGAGTGGGGCTGGGCGTCCAGAGCGCGAGAAATGGCGTCGATCGCCTTGCCTGCGGCGTGCGCCGATCCTCGTGGATCTGACAAGAGCTGCACGACAGACCCCCTCCGCCATCGCTGCGCTCGGCACCTCCCCCGTCGGAGGATTATGCGCCGTTCGGCGCTTGTCAGGGTGGCGCGCGCACAAAGTCGCGCCCATGCTTTGGTTCCTTTTGCACGGGAGAAAAGCATGGAACGCGAACTTTGGA
>JADFOF010000193.1 GCA_022563015.1 Planctomycetota bacterium | reverse complement strand
GGGCAGCGAGTCTCCTCAGCCCATTGCGGCACGTGTACGCGCTGCATCGACGCCTGCCCGACCGACGCCATCACGCCCTACTCCGTCGACGCCTCCCGCTGCATCAGCTACCTCACCATCGAGCGTCGCCTCCCCATCGACGAGCGCTTCCACGAGCCCATCGGCGACTGGCTCTTCGGGTGCGACATCTGCCAGGAGGTCTGCCCGCACAACCGCCCCGCCGACCAAGGCCGCGCCGGCCTGCCGCACGACGCCTACAAACCCGCACGCGACTCATTCGACCTGCTCGACGTGCTGGGCTGGAACCAGGACGATCGGCGTTCGGCCTTCAGGTCCACCGCCCTCAAGCGCGCCACGCTGGCCATGATCAAGCGCAACGCGATCATCGTCGCGGGCAACAAGCTCAGCGCCGCCGACGATCCGCCCCTCGCCCAATCCATCCAGCGCATCGCCCAAGACCCGCAAGAGCCCGACACCGTGCGCACCGTCGCACAAACTACCTTAGAGCGCTTGGGTCGCACATGAAGCAGAGCCCCCCGCGCCAGCGGGGGGTCACTCCGCACGAAACACCATCCGCCAACCTCCACCCCTCACCCACCACGCAACCGCCCCCGACCCGGCAGCACGAACCGCGCGCACAGCACGATCGCCAGCCCCGGCGCCAGCCACACCTCGCTCCGCTCGATGAACCCCATCCAGAACATCGTGGCCGCCGCGCCCACGGTAAACGCCCAGATGAACAGCTTTCGGCGCCCGTTCTCGCCGCCCAGCCCCGAGTGCCCGTCGCCCGTCGGGATCATCACCAGCCACACGTACGCGGGAAACACCAGCCCGTAAAACGACATGAAGCACCGATACAAAATCTCGCCATACGAGAGCCCGGCGTGCGTGGCTTCCAGTGTGAGAACCAAAACCAGGGACACCGCCACGATGGCCGTGTTCGTCGCGCGCCGGGCATACGCCCGCTCGGGCAATCGCTTCAATTCTCGTCCGTGCACACCGATCGTGAACGACAGCTGCGCCATGATATGAATGAGGATCGCAACGCCCGCGGGCCCGGCCAGCACGAACGCGAACCATGGCCTCGACTCGAGAACGCGGCCCGCATACCCGAGCGTGAACAACATCATCGCCAGGAACAGCACGCCGAACCCGATCGTGAACGCCGCCGTTCCACTCGCGCCCGGAGCCGACTGTCTCGCCCGATGCAGCGTGATGTCCAGGTATGGGCACGCGAGAAACCCGAACATGCACACCGGGGCGAACCACGCGAGGCCGAACGTGTCGGCGGACTTCGGCACGTCCATCGACGCCGGCTCCGGGTCCATCAGTAAAACTATCGCCGCCATCGCCGAGCCGAGCAAGAGCACGATCGACGCCGTTCTCACCAGCGACATGCTCCGCCCGCTCGAGGTCGCCCACAACATGCAGAACATGGCAACGACGGCCGGCGCGAACACGACCGCATACGCATAGCCCGATCGCCCGGTCGATTGTGGCCCCACGACGCTCACGATCAACCAGCACAAAAACACGCACTGAAACGCGATCGTCACCCGTGAGAACCACGCCATCGCCGGTCCGTGCCGTGCAACGATCGCCTCACTCGCGCCACGGTGCCGCAGCACCCACCCCATCGCGCCCGCGCCGAGCACATTGGGCACCGCGAACACGACGAACCCCCAGATCCCGTAGTCGCGCACCAGCAGCACCGGCAGAAACATCCCGATGCACCACGTCCACGAGCACGCCAGGTACGCCGACCACCCCAGTGTCCCGGGCCACCCGGTCGTGTTTCCATCGTCCCCGGCTGACATGCGCCTAGACCCGTCTCGAACGCTTGCGCTTGTGCTGCGCCTTGGGCGTCACGTGGAAGGCCGCGGCGCACTTCCCAACCCGCTTCTCACGCCCGCCCGGCTTCGTGATCTTCTGGCTGATCTCCATGTCGATCGTGATGTTGAACTCCGCACGCGACTTCACCAGCGATTCGATGTCCTCCCTGGGCGTGATCTTGTAGACCGCCGGCCCAAAGCACGGCCGCAAGAACCGGTAGTCAAGGTGCTTGCACACCACCGTGTAGTCCCCTCCGCACGCCGCGAACACGTACATCCCGCCCGCGATCTCCGAGTTCCCCAGAAGCGCCGCTCCCGCCATCGCGTTGTACCAGTTCTTGTTGAAGCGCCGGAACGGCAGCACCGCCGTGAACGTGCGCTGGTCCAGCTGCTTCATCTGGATCCCGCTCCGGAACGCGTACGGAAGCCAGATCATCGAGCACACGCGGTGCCAGAAATTATTCCGAGTGCTCAGCTTGCTCAAAAACGAGTCGATCCGATCCATCAGCGTCCGCCGACCGGACCGCGACGCTGCCGAGGGTCGGCGCCCACCCACCGGCGGTGTCACCGGCTGCCCGTCAAGCGCCGTGGTGCGCGGCGACGCCTTGGCAGACGCGCCGCTCGTATCCGCCGCGTCGGCCGCCGTCTGTTCAATCGCACTCGGTTCGGTCGCTGGCGTGCTCACTGACTCTTCCTGGTTCGCCAAAACGCTCGCCACCATCATAGCGGTCGCCACCGGCTCACGGCTCGACCGGCGTCAGCTCGTACCACCCCCGGTCCGACCGCCTCACACGCTGAAACGGGTTCCCCGGCTCGTGGTCCAATACCAGCAGCCAGTCATTCAAAGCCGCTTCCTCCAGCAGCCAGTGCCGCGTGATCATGCTCATGTACGCCTCCACGTCGTACGCAAGGTTGTACGCCGCGCCCACGTGGTGCACGCTGGGCATCACGTCCGGCACGAACACGACCGTCCGCCCGCTCCCGTCCGTGAACTTCACCGCCTGCTGCCCCCACGTGTGCCCCGGCGTCAAAAACACACTCACACCGGGAGCAATCTCCGTCTCCCGGTACGACAGCGGAACCTTCGGCAGCTGCTCCCGTCCCGGCCTGTAACCAGTCGGGAACGGCCGGGGCGAGTCGTGCAGCACCAGACGCTCCCGCCCGTCCGGCAGCGGCAGCCGCAACGGCCCCAGATGGTCCACGTAATACGTCCGCGTCATCACCGCCTCGTTCCCTATCGCGTCATGCCACTCGCGCTCCTGCACGTGCACCGCCGCGTTGGGAAACGTCAGCTTCACCCGATCAACCGACAACGGCGAATCACCCTCCGCTGCCGTCCAGTCCGGCTGCTCGTTCTCGCGACAGCGTCGGGTCAATCCCCCCGCGTGGTCGAAGTGCAGGTGGGACACGATCACCGCCTCGATGTCGCACGGGTCGTGCCCAGCCTCCATCAGCGCCGACTCCACCGTCCGACCGTCCAGACCGAATATCGACGACATCTTCTCGTCCAGCTTGTCGCCCGTGCCCGTCTCGATGATCAGCTTCCGAGGCGGCCGCGGCCCGTTGTCGCCGGTCGCGATCGGCTCGACCCGTTCCAGCAGCAGGCAGTTGTGCGCCAGCTCGATCCGGTTCTTCTCGTCCGCCTCGATGACGCGCGACCACACCGCGCGCGGCACCACCCCGAACATCGAGCCACCGTCCAGAAGGAGTCGGCCCGCACGCACAAGCGTCCACTGATACCGAACCGCGCCTGTCATCATTCCCAAGTGTAGCGACCCCAGCCCCACGAGCCGCGACCGGAAGGGAGCGTGTTCCTCTCCGCATCACACATCCCCGCCGTTACGAGACGCGACCGGAAGGGAGCGTGATCCGCACCGCCCACCCCTTCGCGTGATGTGTCAGTTCAATTCCCGGTTCGCCATTCTCTCCGCACTTCGCCCGCCGTGGCTCCGCCCGGTTCCGTTTCGAGCCGCATCCTGCTCGCAGCCCGTTGTTCTCTCACTCGCCCTCCTTGCGGGGAAAGAGAAAGAAAAAAAAGGTGTCAGAGAAAAGAAAGAAAAGGTGTCAGGAACCATTGTTTGGGGGTCAATCGCTCGTTCGAGGATCCGATCAAAGGCCTCCTTAGTCCGCATCGTCCTCGAAGATCGTTATTGTCAAGAAAGGTTCCTGACACCTTATCGGGGACCGATGTTGCCATCAGTGTTTCCTGAGGTGCCGTTGGTCTCCACCCAGATCCAGAGTTCGCCATCGGCGATCTGGTCATCGGACGTGAACGAGACCTCTTCGACACGCACGAGCCGTCCGTTTGTTCCAGGTTTCTGACGAACAGTCACCTCGACGACCGTGTCGTCGCCGTTCGGGTCGTTGGACTCGACCTTCACCCACTCGATAATGTCGGAGGCACCCTGAGGGATCTCAACGGCGATGGTCATCTGAGTGTTCGCCACGGCAGTGATGGCGACCTGATATTTTCCTGAAACCAGAGTCACAGAGGAACTGTTGATCGTTCCCGTCCCACTGACAATTCGAACTTCCGGCTCTCCCATCGAGATGACGGGCACTGCGAGTAGACACAATCCTGCTACATAATTCCTCATTTTCGTTTTCTCCTTGTAAGAGTGAGGATGAAACCCGGGCCGAGAACGCTCACGACACCGGGACTTGGAACTTGAGACGAGAGACGCAGGCCTTGGCCAAAGAATTGCGGACTCTTTTGCCTAAAAAAATCAAGGCGATCATCAGTAAACCAGCCTGTTGACCCAGTCCGGCTGCCCATTTTCCAGCGTGTACGACCAGGCATGCTTGCCACGGTCTCCGTCCACTCCGGGCGACCGCCTGACGTATCGAGCAATCCGCGGAGCGACCCCGTGTTCGGATACAAGCCAATGTCCACGTCATTCGCAAAGATCCCGCCGCTCGTTTCGGCGCCCGGCGTGCCGGGCAGCCCCGACACCAACTGCTCCATCCCGCCGTCTGGGTGCAGCCAGTACCCTTCTTCGCCCGGCCCGTACCGGTTCGGGTCGTAATAGACCGCCTTGGTCCACTCGTGCAGTGTCGGGATCCAGAACTTGGCATCCGGGTGGTGCTCAATCTGGTCCGCGCGCAGATTCGTTCCTGGAATCGTGAAGAAAGTCGATGTGTCGTACGCCCCATTCTCGAACGCCCACTGTTCGCTCGCCTTGTCGTTGTGCAGCCAGTTGGCGTACCGGGCGGCATAGTGCCACGACATGTTCGCCGGATAATTCTCGGTCCCCCC
The DNA here is from genome assembly GCA_022563015.1 of Planctomycetota bacterium. GTDB lineage: Bacteria > Planctomycetota > Phycisphaerae > Phycisphaerales > UBA1924 > JADFGU01. The sequence continues at coordinate 360 of JADFOF010000193.1, read as the reverse complement.
GCCGATCCGATATCCATACTGGCTCGACCAATGAATGTTGGCCCCCGTGAACGCGTTATCGTTCTTGAACCCGGTGTAGTACGGCTCATAGGCCTGAACAAACTCAAGCCACTGAGTGACCGAGAGCTGCGTCTTGCTGATGCGGAACTCGTGCTCAACCGCCCCGATCGACCAGTGCGGAATCCCCTGCGTCTCAAAGGGCTTGGTGCCGCGATTGCCCGGCTCGCCAACCAAAGCCCATTCAAGCCCATAGTTGGGCATGGTCTGGGCGGCCGCGTGGGGGCTGATCGCCAAGAGTGTGCCACATAGCGCGACGCTTCCCAATCCTGTCCTTGCTCTGTTCTTCATCGGTGGATCTCC
>JADFOF010000192.1 GCA_022563015.1 Planctomycetota bacterium | reverse complement strand
GCAGTGGTGGTGGTTGCCATCGGTTTCCTGGGCGTGACGATCGCGGCGTCGGCGGGCTCGCGCCGGCTGGGGATGCTGAACCGGGATCTTGCGAACCTGCGGCAGATCGGGGCGTGGACGTTCGCGTACGGCAATGACAACGAGGATCTGTACCCGACCTTTTCATCAGCGCCCAACTCGCAGTGGCCGAAACTGCGTCCGACCGGCAACCCGCTTCGCGACGCCGCGAAGCACGCGATCGATATCATCCGACGGCGCACCGGTCGCGAGAACTTCCCGCTTCCGACCAGTTGGATTCCCCACATCTTGTACACGCACCTGGTGCTCGCGGACTATCTGGATCGAGCGCTCCCGGATTCGAGCTTTGTTTCATCGGGAGACGTGCACCGGATGAATTGGCTGGACGATCCTGTGAACAAGCACGACCTGGGTTTCTGGCAGCCGTTTCAGAATCCGCAGTGGGGCAGCGGGCCTGTTCCGCCAAGTATGAAGCGGTGGCCTTACTCGAGCTCGTACCAGACTCCGGCGGCGCTGTTCGACGAGGGCCAGAGCTACTGGGGTAGTACTCGCCCGGTCGTCCGTCAAGGGGCGAGCCATGCACAGTTTTCCATAGATAGCGGTGTCATTCTGGGAGGTCAGAATATGTCCAGCATCGCATTCCCCGGTCAGAAGGTGATGGTGCACGACTACGGCTCGTGGTATACGGGCCGGCGGCCGCAGTACTTCGCCCTCTCATCCTCGGCCGCGACGACCCTGATGTGCGACGGCGGTGCAGCCATGCGAAGAACGGCCGAAGCAAACCAGGGATGGACGACACATAGGCCAGCGTCGACGAGGCCTGAGCGTTTCACCTACTTACGCAAGTCATGGGAACCGCCCACAACGAATGGGAAAACACACGAAAGCGTCATCGGCCATTACCGGTGGACGCGCGGCGGGCTCAAGGGACGCGACTTTGACGGGCCTGAGATTGATACGGGGCAGAAGTGAGTATGGGCGGAAGAGGCGACATGGCGCGGCGAACGGCTCAAATGCCCTTGCGACGGGGCGAGGATGTGGTAGAGTGGTGTGACAGTCATCGAGGAGGCGTCATGACCGGCTGTGGTGGTATCCGTCGTGGGGGTCATCGCGGGGGCGGCTTCGCTCGTGTGGAGGCGGCTGCGGTCGGATTCGTGGTCGTGGTGGGCGTGGCGCTGATGCTGGCGGTGAGCCCGTCGGGGCGGCGAGCGGCGATGGTGAACCGCGACCTTGCGAACCTGCGGCAGATCGGTGCGTGGACGTTTGCGTTTGGCAATGACAACGCGGATCTGTATCCGACGCTCTCATCAGCGCCCAACTCGCAGTGGCCGAAACTGCGACCGACAGGTCAGCCTCTTGCAGACGCCGCAAGGCACGCGATCGACATCATCCGACGGCGCACGGGTCGCGAGGACTTCCCATTGCCTGGCGCCTGGTTGCCCCACGTGCTGTACACACACCTGGTGCTCGCGGACTACCTTGACCGGCACCTCCCCGACCCGTTCGTCGTCGCCTCGGGCGATAAGCATCGCATGAACTGGCTGGACGACCCCGTGAACAAGCACGACCTGGGCTTCTGGCAGCCGTTCCAGCGGCCCCAGGGCGGCAGCGGGCCTGTTCCGCCCGAGGACAAGCGATGGCCGTACAGCTCGAGTTTCGAGCCAGTGACGGCACTGTTCGACCCGGGGCAGAGCGAATGGGGTGCTGGTCTGCCGGTCATCACACAAGGGCAAACCCATCATGGCTATTCCGTGCCGGGCGGTGTCGTTCTGGGTGGACAGAACCTGTCCAGGATTGCGTTTCCAGCGCAGAAAGTGTTGGTGTTCGACTACGGCTCGTGGTACACGAGCCGCCGGCCGCAGTACTATGCGGTCGAGAGCTCCGCGGCGAGCACGCTCATGTCGGACGGCGGTGCAGCGATGAGATCGACCCGCAGCGCGAATCCCGGGTGGCACCCGCTTCGTCCTGACTCGGCAATCTCCACGCTCTTCAACTATGCGCCAGATACCTGGGAACCGCCCACGACAAACGGTTCGTTCGGGGAAACAGTGACGGGGTATTACCGGTGGACGCGCGGCGGGATCATGGGGCGCGACTTTGACGGGCCTGAGATTGATACGGGGCAGAGGTGAGTATGGGCGGAAGAGGCGACATCGCGCGGCGGACGGCTCAAATGCCCTTGCAACGGGGCGAGGATGTGGTAGAGTGGTCTGATGCTCACTTAGGAGGCGTCATGACCAGTTGTGCTTGTATCCATCGTCGGGGTCATCGCGGGGGCGGGTTCGCTCGTGTGGAGGCGGCTGCGATTGGATTCGTGGTCGTGGTGGGCGTGGCGCTGATGCTGGCGGTGAGCCCGTCGGGGCGGCGAGCGGCGATGGTGAACCGCGACCTTGCGAACCTGCGGCAGATCGGTGCGTGGACGTTCGCGTACGGCAATGACTACGAGGACGTGCATCCGTCGTTCACGTCGGCGCCGAACTCGCAGTGGCCGGCGCTGCGTCCGACCGGCTTTCCCATTCCCGATGCTGCGAAGCAGGCGATCGACATCATCCGGCGGCGCACCGGTCGCGTGACTTTCCCGCTTCCCGGCAATTGGATTCCCCACGTCTTGTACACGCACCTGGTACTCGCGGACTACCTGGACCGGCAGCTCCCCGATTCGTTCCTGGTCTCCTCGGGCGACAGGTACCGGATGAACTGGCTGGACGATCCGATTAACAAGCACGATTTGGGATTCTGGCAGCCGTTCCAGCAGCCAACGCCCGGGAGCGGGCCTGTTCCTCCTTCGCAGAAGCGGTGGGCTTATTCGAGTTCGTACCAGACTCCGCCGGCGTTTTACGATGAGGGGCAAAACCACTGGAGCGGGCGTCGCCCAGTCCTCAGTCAAGGGAGCCATAATTCCTATTACGTCCCGAGCGGAGTCGTACTGCGTGGGCAGAACATGTCCGGCATTGCGTTTCCCGGCCAGAAGGTTCTGTTCTTTGACAATGGCTCGTGGTACACGAGCCGGCGGGCACAGTATTATGCCGTCGAGACCTCAACGGCGAGCGCGCTGATGTGCGACGGCGGGGCGGCTCTGCGAAGAACTGCCGAAGCAAACCAGGGATGGCGGCCAGTCAGGCCGTGGGCGGCGACTCCCACGCGTTTCATCTACCAACCCCGGCCGTGGGAACCAGCTACAGCGAACGGGCAACTCAGCGAGCAACTCATCGGATATTACCGGTGGACGCGCGGTGGGATCATGGGGCGAGACTTTGACGGGCCTGAGATCGATACGGGGCAGAGATAACAGGGGAACATCACCGATCGCGAATTGCGATTCTGAAAGGCAGGGCACCAGGCATGAACTCATTGACAACATATTTTCGCGTGACATTCGCGGCGCTCGTGGCCGCGGTCGGCACGACGGCGTCGGCGCAGACGGTGCCGCTGCGGGTGGTGGCGGTCTCGGGGACGCCCGCGCCCGGGCTGGCGGCGGGGACGACGTTCGACAGTTTCGACTCGCCGCGGCTGAACGAGCGCGGGGACGTGGCGTTCTGGGTGAGGCTGGCCGGGCCTGGGATCGAGGACGCCAACGACGGCTCGATCTGGACGGATCGGGCCGGGTCGCTGGCGATCGTGTACCGCGAGGACGATTCGGCGCCGTTCGGGGCGGACATCCGGTTTGCGGCCTTGCCGCTGCCGGCGTTCAATGACGGCGGCTCGCTGGCGTTCACGGCGGGGCTGTACGACAACTCTGGGCCGCTGTTGCAGGAGCCGTGGCTCGGTGCGTTCAAGGAGGACGCACTGTTCAACATCTTTGCGGTGGCGCGCGAGGGATCGGTGCTGCCGGGGCTGACGGGCAACGCGGCGTCGCTGCCGGTCTTCCCGTTCAACAACGCGGGCGATATTGCGTTCAATGTTTCAGAAGAGACAGCGGGTGTCGTCGTGCGCGGTGCTGCGGTGTACTCGACGCGGGGCGGACTTCTGAATCTCACTCTGCTGGCGCGCTCGGGGACACCGGCCACCGGCACTGCGACGGGGCTGGAGACGGTTTTTCTCACGACGCCGACGCAGAACGAAGCGGGCGTGGTCGCGTACCGGGCTGCGGCGCTGGACCCGGCGGTGGTCGTGCCGGACGACATTGTGCTGACGCTGTGGCGTGACGCGGGCACGGCGGAGCTTGTGGCGTGGACCAATCCCGCGGCGCCGCCGCTGGGGAAGACGTACTTTGGTGATCTGAGTCAGACGCCTCGTCTGTCGCACGACGGGCGGGTGACATTCTGGGCCAGCCGGGTGGGCAACCTGGTGGCGCCGGAGAATGACGGTGGGCTGTGGCGGTTTGCCGGCGGCGTCAACACGCTGCTGGTTCAGGAGGGCGACGCGGCGCCGGGGACGGGCGCGATGTTCAAGCGCATCCCCCGGCAGTTCGCGCACACGGCATTCGGTCGGATTGCGTTCACGGCGAGCCTGAGGGGCGCCGGCATCACCATCGACGACAACTCGGGGATCTGGACCAACGCGTTTACCGGCTCGCTTGAGCTGCTGGTGCGCGAGGGCGACGCGGTGGCGGGCCTGGTTGATGTCGACTTCGGGATTCTCTCCGATCCGTACATGAACCACGCGGGGCAGATCGCGTTCACGGCGCATCTGCGCGGCGCGGGGGTTGCGCCCGATGCCACGCTGGGCTTTTTCGCGACGGATCAGACGGGGCGGATTCATCTCATCGCGCGTATGGGCGACACGATCGCGCTCAACACGCCGGTCAATCCCGAGCGCGTGGTCCGGGAGATCACGTTTACGCACGACCGGGGTACGGGGCGGAGCCAGTTCGCTGCGGATGGGCGGCTGATCTTTTCGGTTGTTTTCGTGGACTGGTCGAGCGCGATCATGGAAGCGCGGGTGGGCTGCCGGGCCGATGTGAACGGCGACGGGGTGCTGGACATTTTCGACTTTCTGGGTTTTCAGAACTATTTCGTCATCGGCGATCCCCGGGGCGACTTCGTACCGGACGCGCGGTTCGACATCTTCGATTTCCTTGCGTTTCAGAACGAGTTCGTGGCCGGGTGTCCATAGGGCGGCCCGAGGAGCATTGACATGAGTTCGGACAGCAAACACATCTTCGCGTGGGTCGCACTCGCCGCGGCTGGTTTCGTCGCGGGCTTCACTCCGCAAACCTGCGCCCAGAACCAGCTCTGGATCCGCGGGGTCGGTCTGGACGATGGCTTGCGGTTGAATCGGAGGCGATTGCGGGGCGCGGTGATGGTGCTGATTGTGATGATGGGGGCGGTGCTGACGCCGGGGGTCGCGGTGGCGCAGCCGAGCGTCCCGCCGTGTGGGGATCCAGACCTGCAAATCGGCTGGTTCGAAACGCCAGGATCACCCAGCGCTGTGGCGGCGGAGGGAACCACCGTGTACTTGGGGGGTGGCCTGGCGCCGGGGCTGCACATCATCGATGTGAGCTATCCGGCATCACCCACGCTGGTCGGTAC
>JADFOF010000191.1 GCA_022563015.1 Planctomycetota bacterium | reverse complement strand
ATGAAACGGAATCCGCGGTGAGTCTGGCGCTCGAGTGGCTGGCGATGAATCAGAGCGATGACGGGCGCTGGAGCGGGCGCGACTTTCCCCACGCCGACGACCAGGGCGGCAAGGCGTCGTTCGACTTTGACTCCGCGCTGACGGGCCTGGCGTTGATGGCCTTCCTGGGTGCGGACCACACGCATGTCGAGAACGGCCCGTACCGCGAGACGGTCGAGCGGGCCATCGACTGGCTCATCGGGCGCCAGCGGCCCGACGGCGACATGCGATTCGGCGAGACGATGTACAGCCAGGGCATCGCGACGATCGCCATGGCCGAGGCGTACGCCATGACCGCGGATCCGCGCCTCGCCGAGCCGGTGCGACGAGCAACGGCGTTCATCGAGTCGGCACGCAACGACGACGAGGGCGGGTGGCGCTACGAGCCGGGGCAGGCGGGCGACTCCAGCGTGCTCGGGTGGCAGGTGATGGCCATAGTCAGCGCCCGTCGGGCCGGCATCGACGTGTCGGACGAGAGCTTTGAGGCCGCACGGCATTGGCTCGACCTGGCCAGCACACCCGGCGCCCGTGGGCTGTACGCCTACCAGCCGGGGATGGAGCCGACGATGGCGATGACCGCCGAGAGCATGTTCGTGCAGCGGCTGCTGGGCACGCCCCGGCACGCCCGCCGGATGCGCCAGTCCGCCGACTTCATCATCGAACAACTCCCCGACTGGGAAAATGACGCGAACACCTACGCGTGGTACTACGCGACACTGGCTCTGTACCAGCACGGCGGCGACCACTGGGAGCTCTGGAACGCGGCGTTGATGCCCGAGCTGATCGGGAATCAGCGGACCGACGGCCGGGCCGCGGGGAGCTGGGATCCGGCGGACAAGTGGTCGCGCATCGGCGGCCGCGTCTACCAGACGGCGATCTGCGCGCTCACGCTCGAGGTGTATTACAGGTACCTGCCCTCGTTCGTCGGTGACGCGGATGAGGCGAGCGGCCTGATCACGGGCGTGGTGCTGGACGACGAGTCGGGGCTGCCGATCCCGCTGGCGAGCGTGCGTCTGGACCTTCCCGACGCCGAACCGCTCGTGGCCATAGCCGGGCCGGACGGCGTGTTCGAGATCTACGCGCCGGAGCTTCCGACCCACGTCGCGGTCAGCGCGTCGTCGTCGGGCTACATCCCGTCGTCGGTGAACATCCCGGCCGTGGAGATCAAGGACCGCGTGCTCGAGCACGAGTTCCGCCTGGCGCCGATCCGCGAGAACGTGGTGGCGATCGAAGAGGACCCCGAGGTGCACCACCTGGGCAACGACGACTTCTCGGGCTCGATCAACAGCCAGTTCCAGAAGCACGCCGAGGGGCTGATCTTCGAGCGTTCGTTCGAGCTCACCCGGTTCCAGGTGCCGCCGCATGTCGGGCGGGCCCAGATCCAGCTGCTGGCCAAGGGAACGCAGGCGGACAACCCGATCTGGATCAACGACCACCTGCTGCGCGAGCCGCTGACCGACTCTCCCCGGGACGGGAGCTTTGGCGAGTTCACGGCTCGATTCCCCGCGCGGTGGCTCCGCGTCGGCCGGAATACCATCCGGATCCAGTCGGTCCGTGGCTCGAACGACCTTGACGACTTCGAGTTCGTCAATATCAGGATCCGACTGGACGCTTCGAGTCGGAACCGCTGACGGTCGACTGTGCGGACGGGATGGAACTCGATCTGATACGGATCACACTTGACATCGAACACTCCGCGCTCGCGCCCGGGGCTCGTTACGACGGACGCCGAGTCTGAGCCCGCTTCGGGCGAAAGCTCGGATCACCCGTCAAGGAAGATATCCGAGCCTTCGCGGACTCAGACTCGGCGTCCTGCATACATCTCGGCGCGAGATCCGATATCGAGGACGCGCCAAGCGCTCCCTTCCGGTCGCGTCTCGCAACCGCGCATTGCATACGCGCCCCCGAGACGAGCCCTCCGCGCAAGCGGAGCGTCTTCCTGGTGCCGCGACTCGAACACTCCGTGCTCGCGCCCGGGGCTCGTGCATCGCGCTGCGGGGCGCGTGCCTATGTGAATACTGAGAACTGTATGACGTACATGCAGAACCAGGTCCTCGAGTTCCTCGCCTTGAAACCCGGCTTCGAGTGAGTGGCGTCAGATCGTCTCGGCCATCCGCGGTGCGCGAGCCGTTCCTGGCGCGCGCCGCCGAGCCCTGTCGCGGCACCTACCATGCGGCCATGTCGCGAGGCACTGTGCGCTGGATCTTCTACTTCGCCGCCATGTTCATCGTCGGTCCGATCGCCGGGTCGCTGGTGGCTTTGCTTCGGGCCGCGGACGGTGGGCCGCACGCCACCTTGCTGGTCAACACGTCGATCCTCGACGGTCTGCTGGTGGGAGTTGCGGTGTTCGTCATGGCCGGCGCGATGGGAGCCGCAGCCGCGAGGCTGACAGACTCTCGCGCCGGGCTCTCCACGGCGGGGCTGGTGCTGGTGTGGGCGGCGTGGAGGGGAGGCCGCGTGGACGAGCTGCTCCGCACCGCCGAATCCGCGGCCCCGCTCTGGTCGCTGGCTGCCGAGGGGGCGATCTTCGGCACGGCCGCGATCGTGACGGCCTCCTTGATCATGCTCGTGGCCCGAAAAAACCCCGATCTACCCGACGGCGAGCGCCCCGCTGGATTCAAGAACCAGCTCATCGACGCGGTGGCGGGCTCGGGCGTCCCTGTGGCCGTGATCACCGTCACGCTGGTCACCGCCGCCATCGTCTGGTGGCTTGTCTTCTCCGAGTACAAGGGGCAGGTGATCCTGGGGGCGACGCTGGCGATGTTCTTCGGCGTGACCGCGGGGCGCGTGGCCAGCCACCTTGCTCCGCCGCATTGTTTCTTCCTGGCGGTGGTCGTCCTGGCCGTGCTGGGTCCGGCGGTCGGCGTTCTGGCCCAAGGGGGGAGCATCCTGCGGGCGACCTATGCGAGCGATCTGCTGCCGATCGCCCGGCTGACCCCGTTGGACTGGATCGCCGCGGGGTTCCTCGGCGGGCCGCTCGGGTTGGCCTGGGCCTCATCGCTGATCCAGAGGCATCAGAGCACGTCCTGAACAGACCCTGGAATGTCGCCCTGGCCGCCGCCCGCCCCTAGGCTTCGAGGGAGGACCGTCGATGCACACCTTGAACAGCAAGACCGCCACAACCAATGCCCACACAGACAATGCGATGCCCGACGTTCAGGCGAGCCTGGACCGTCGGCGGATCGCCATCGATCGTGTGGGCGTCAAGCGCGTGACGTACCCGATGCGGCTGCGGACGCCCGACGGTGGCGAGCAGACCACCGTGGCCACGCTCAAAATGTACGTCGCCCTCCCGCACGACCAGAAGGGCACGCACATGAGCCGCTTCCTCGAGGTGCTCAATGAGCACGCCGGCGAGCCGCTCACGCCGGACCAGATCCCGCTCATCACCGAGGCCATCCGCACGCGGCTGGACGCCGACGAAGCCCACTTCGAGGCCGAGTTCACCTACTTTATCACCAAGCACGCGCCCGTCACCGGGGCCGCCGGCATCATGGACTACCGCGTCACGTTCGAGTGCACGGCCAACAGCGAGACGGATTTCATTCTCGGGGTCACGGTGCCGGCGACGAGCCTCTGCCCGTGCTCCAAGGAGATCAGCAGCTACGGCGCGCACAACCAGCGTTGCCATATCAGCGCCAAGGTGCGTTTCACGGGGCAGCTCTGGATCGAGGAAATCGTGGAGCACCTCGAGCGGGCCGCCTCAACCCCCGTCTACTCCGTCCTCAAGCGCCCCGACGAGAAGAAGGTCACCGAGGACGCGTACGACAACCCCAAGTTTGTCGAGGACATCGTCCGAGACCTGTCGCTGCAGTTCGACAAAGACAGCCGCATCACCTGGTACTCGATCGAGTCGGAGAACTTCGAGTCGATCCACAACCACAGCGCGTACGCGCAGCTCTCGCGCGACAATCGCCCGGTTTGATCCCGGGCGCCCCCCGGCACGGAATGCCGGGCCGCACGCAAGCGAACCTCACACGCAGAGGGCGCACGGATGACGATCGCTTCGCTGATCCCGAGCATGTTTCTTCGCCGGCTCGCGCTGCTGATGGCGATCGCGTCGGCGGTGATGGCGGTGCTGGGGCTGCAGTTGTTCCGCCTCACCGTGCTGCAGGGCGCCGAATTCCGCGCCCAGGCCGAGCGCAAGCTCGTCAACACGATCTGGCTGCCCACGCAACGAGGCCAGATCAAGGACCGAAACGGACGGATCCTGGCCCGGGACAAGGCCAGCTTCGACATCGCCTTCACGTATGACGTCGTGGTGACGGGGCTGGTCCGGCACACGCCCGAGCGGTTGCTCAGCGGCCGGGTGCCCCGGATTTCCAGGACCTGGGCCGAGAAGCAGGCGATCGATTCCGCCAGACGCCGCGCCGACTGGGCGGACCTCAACGACCGCCAGCGAACACAGATCATCGTCGCGTACCTCGCCCTGTTCGAGTCGCACATTGACCGGATGTGGGACGCGCTGGCCGCCCGGACCGGCGCGGACCGGGTCACCATCGATGGCGCGCGAAATACGATCCGAACCCGCGTCGAAAGAAGAGTCGCGACGTACGTCGAGAACAACACCGCCGCCGAGATCAAGAAGAACCAGGCGAAAGGGCGCATCCTCACCGACAAGCAAGAGCGGATGATCCAACGCCGATTCGAGTCCGGCGGCATCGCCGAGCAGAATCAATCACACGTGATCCTGCCTCGTGTCGGATCGGAAATCGGGTTTCGGTTCTTCGCCATGAAGCAGGAATTCAAGGCTCTCGCGACTCCCGACGAGAGCTCCGCGCGCGGCTACGGCCTGGTCGAAGTCTTCCCCGGGCTCGACCTCCGTTACAGCGGCGAGCGCCAGAATCCCTACGAGACGATGGACATCTCGATCGACCTGTCCACCCTTCCCGGCCCGCTACGCCGCAGCGGTGTGCAGACCATCACCATCGATGGCGTGGCGTGTCACATCCTCGGCGGGCTCCACGATACGTTTTACGGCACAGATGTTGATCGCCGAAAGGCGCGAATCGCCCGCGACGCCCGCTTCAAGGAACGGGTCGTGCGCCGTATCGCGGATCAGCCCGACGAAGACCTGGGCCAGTACAGGCTCGGCGACCGCTCGGGGTTCGGCGGCATCGAAGAGGCACAGGAGCACGTGCTGCGCGGTCTTCGCGGCCGGCGCATCACGACAATCGACACACAGCGTTCCGATCATGTCTACGCCGAGCCCGGCCGCGACGTCCAACTCACGATCGATATCGAGTTGCAGGCGCGGGTGCAGGCGGTCATGACGCCCGAGCTGGGGCTCGCCAAGGTGCAGCCGTGGCACAGCACGCACCGCGACATGTCACCCCACAGGCCCAAGCCCGGCGAGCCGCTGTTCGGAGCCGCCGTCGTGCTCGACATCGACACCGGTGAGATCCTGGCGCTGGTCTCGACCCCGACCTATTCCAGCCGGGATTTCAACCTGCGCCGCGACGAGTTGCACAAC